>SABV01000067.1 GCA_009928855.1 Erysipelotrichia bacterium
GTTGTTTTCGTTGTCAATTGTTTTATATTTTACGCGATCAGGTCTGTCTGTTCGCCCTTTAAATGTTGTTTGTAAACCCTCAAAACTGATTTCGATTTTGTCGTGATCTGCGTAGCGCTTTATGCTGAGCGCTTCAGAGCCGTCAGTCGTTTTAAATTTAAAGCGAGACAGGTAGGTTGTATTGGCCTCCGATTGCTTTATTGAAGCTTTTTCGTTTTTTTCGGCACTGGTCGCATCAGGCTGTGGTTGACTTTGCTTGTGATTGCCACAGCCGACCAGAACTAAGAAGAGAGCAAAAAAGGCGGTAAGGAGAGGCAGAAACTTTCTTGTTAAGAATTTCATGGGTTTATTTCCTTTCGGGAATCCGCGGTGAAGAGCTGCAGATAAGAATTGTTTTCTCTGGTGGCTGTGAAGTCTTGTTTTATTCTGTTTTGCAAGGCTTCGCCAAGCGCACGTAATTGTTCTTGCTTCAATCTTGAGATGTTCCAGAGTGTTTGCTGGCAACCGTGTGCATCGCCGGGATGAAACGTCAGAGGCTGCAGAGCGTCAGGTATAACATCTACTATGCCACCAACTCTTGCAGCAATAACCGGAATCCCGAGGGCTCCGGCTTCCAGCAGAACGTTCGGCATTCCGTCATAATGAGATGGAATGCCAATCAGGTCGCATGCCGGATACTTTGCGAGCAGTTCAAAACGGTCTAAAAATGGGAGTCTTGAAAAGTTCAGTTGTTCTGCGTGTTGATCAAGCCAGTTCTGCATTTCGGCTTCAATATCGCCAACGATCATGAAGTGGAAGCTGTCTTGAATGTTACTTTTTAAGGCATTTTCGAGTAGAAAAAGTCCGCCTTTTTTAGCTTTGAATTGCCCGAAAAGCCCTATTACAAGTTTGTTTTCGCCGATGTTTGCTGCTCGCCACTCTAATGCTGCCTGGCGGTCGAAAGCTTCTGCTTGCCAGGTATTTGTGTCGATGCCGTTGGCAATCTGTCTTATCTGGGCTGTCGGGTATATCTGTGAGATTTTTGTTTTAAGTTCAGAGGTTAAAACGCAGACGGTTTTAGAAGCTTCTATTGCAGCCGAAAGTGCGATTCTACGTTGCGGAGAAAAGATTCCGAGGTCAAAATCGTTTCCGCGAAACATTGTAATGGCGATGCAGTTAAGCCAGGCGCTGAAAACCGGGAGGGCAATGATGGGGAGATTGCCTCCAAATGCAACAATGTGAGTATAATTCAAGTGATTGACAGGATTTGTCAGGATATTAAAAAGGCAGTTCAGATCATGTGCCGCACTGTCGGATGTTGAAAAAAATATTTCGCAGCCGTTTTGTTGCTGAATAATGCGGGTGCTGGCAACTCCATTGCTGAAAAAAACAACATCAACCGTGAGACCTGACAGGCGAAGATTGTTTACTATACGGTCACATGCCTGTGCCATGCCTCCACGGCGTGGCGGGTAATTTTCTGTTAACCATAAGACTTTCATCAGCTGTCGAAGGTGCTGGCTTCTGCGTCAAAATCGTCATTGCTGCCGTCGTTGTCATTATCAGGGCTTTTGTCAAACGACCTCACATCATGTTCGTCAAAAATTTGTGCGTGATTATCGTTATCCCCCATATACCACGGTGCGTAGTGGCTGTTTCTGTAATAACTGTGGCGATAGCCGTATGACCATGTCGAATCGTAGCAGTCATCGTCATATTTATCGCCGGCACTGGTTTTGTTTTTATTCTCTTGCATTTCTTTTCCAAGGCAGTCAAGGCATATCGGAGCATTGCTTCCCCGTTGAATTTTAAGGTGTTTGTTACAGAAATGCCGGCCACAGACAATGCACTGTTCCCGTGCCGGAAAATCGCAGTCGCGCAGAAAGAAAAAACCGGTTTTCATACTGCAGTTGTCCATGTTCAGTTTCCTTTCGAAGAGGTGTTGACAGTATTCATCAGGATTTTGCCGATCAGGTTAAGACACATTTGCGGGTCTAGAGATGTCTCTTCATTTGTTGAGATGAAATTACTGCAAAGCGAAACAACTTTGCGCCGGTCTTTGTCTTTTATCTTCAGAGAGTCTGCTTGCTGACGCAGTTCGGGTGTTTCGTTGATCGAATAAGTTTTGTTCTTTAACGCCAGACTGGCTTTAATTTTATGGCTGATTTTAACTTTTGTCTTGGTTTTGATTTTGCCGCGCGGGTTGCGACGCTGGCGACGACGCTCTCTGATGGCGTCTTTAATGTCTATTTTCAGGTTTGAACCATCGGCAAGCTGGGCGCTGCATGCGAACCAGTAGTCTCTATAAAAGTTGGTGGTGGTTTTGGGGTAGGTGAACCAGCCGGGGTCATCTTTGACACAGCGAAGCAGCTTGGATTTAAGGAGTTTGCCGCTCAAGTCGATTTTTAAAAGCATGTTTTTGTCTGGAGCCATATCCAGTCCGATAGAGTTGATTACGGGTACAGCAAAATTACGCAGATTATTATGCAGATCGAAACTGCCGAGAAACCATCTAAAAAGCGCTAAAATAACTATTCCGATTAAGGGGCTCGCAAGCATATAGCCAGCGAACTCATTGGGCACTACTTCTAAGGCAATGAGAATAATTGCGACAGGAATGAAGATAATACAGGCTATGATTATTTTCATCACTTGCGCTCTGGCTTCATCTAGGTTTTCGTCAAAGGCTGCCAGCGGTTTAAAAAAGTTTAATATATCGCCGGGCAGCATATTAAAGCTGCGTTTGCCTTTTTTTATAAACTCTCGCTGAGCCGCATTTAAAGCAAAATACTTGCGGAAAGCCGACATTAATTTCATAAAGGCTCCTCTCTGTAACGCCTGGTAGATTATACCATACAACTCTTGTCAGGCAAACGGCCCAGAAGAAGCTCACGGTAAACGTTTTGCAACTTGCCGGCAGAAATTTGCCAGTCAAGGTCTTTGATTGCCCTGGCTTTGGCATTGTTGCCGAGCTTCTGGCGCTCATGCTGATGAAGCATCAGTATTCTTATGGCACGGGCCAGCTCTGAGGGGCGATCTGGGCGCACCAGCCAGCCGGTTTGATTGTGTTCCAGAAGCTCTCTGACTACAGGCAGATCAGAGGCTATTGTTGGTATACCCATGGCCATCGATTCGATAATTTTGATTGGGGAACAGCCCTGAACCAGGTTGCGCGCGCACTCTGTGAGGGGCGCGAGCGAAATTGTCGCGTGCGCAAGCCATGGCTGAACCTGTTTATGTGTAAGTTTATGCTGCCAGAGAAGCTGGTCAGAAATCAGCAGTCGTTCTGAAAGTTTTTGAAGAAATTTAATGCGGTTTTTGGTGCCTGAAACGCACAAGACCAGCTTAAGTTCAGGCAGATCGCGAAGAAAAGTCATGGCTTTAAAAAGCGTTTCGAGACCCTGCCATGGCTGAACCGCACCAACGTAAACAAGGTATTGCGGCGGCATTTCTGCGGGCTTAACGATAGTTTGGGTATCGATAATTTCAGCTCCGTTTGGGATCACTGTAATTTTATGAGGGCTGATGCCGGTTTCGACAAGGCAATTTTTGATGATCTGCGAGGGGCAAACAATAGCATCGACGCTCTCCAGGCATTCCTGTTCAAAAGCTTTCAGCTTGTTGAGGGTTGTCGGGGTCAGTCTGCCATATCTGGCAGGCAGTTCGATTGATGGCAGGGCATTGACTTCGTAAACCGTTCGACAGCTACGGCTGAGGGCATCAAGAATCGGCAGGCCGCTCCAGGGATCTCTGAAATGGGCTATTTTCAGGCTGTCTCTTAAAAGACTGGCATGAAAATGAACAAAGTTAGAAAATTCGGTTGCACGTTTGAGATAGTTGGGTTCTGAAGAGCTTAGACGCCTGATCTCGCAGCCTTCTTCGATTTGCCAGGATGGCAATTCGGGTGCGCCCAGCGTTAGCAGCAGACCGTTCGGTGAAAAATTGAACAATGCACTGGCAAATTCGCGAATATGCACCGCTGCGCCTTTCGGCGCCGGGTATGTGTCGAACGCAGCATAAAGACTGGTTGGTGGATGTGACAAAAATCTCTCCGGCATATTGCAGCTTTTACGCTTGAGCATAAATCAAACCATCTGATATTTCAAATAATATGAAACTTCTCGCAATTACGGGTGTTTTGGGGTATCCTTATTGCGCTTGATTCAGCCTTAGACTGGAGATCGTGGTATAAATGGCTCTCGTTTCTTTACAGAATGTCAGTCTTGCGTTTGCCGGCACATCGATTCTTGAAAACCTTTCTCTTCAGATAGAGAAAAACCAGCGCATCTGCCTGCTTGGGCGCAATGGCGCAGGTAAAACTACATTGATGCGTACTTTGGCTGGAGAGCTTAAACCGGATTTCGGCGTTGTTCAGACAGGGCAGGGCGTCAGAGTTTCGTATTTCGCGCAGACTATTCCAGAAAACCTGACAGGCAATGTTTTTGCTGTTATTGCATCAGGGCTTGGCGCAGCGGGCGACCTCATCGTTCGTTATCATGAAGCGGAAAAGCGTCTTAAAAATGGTGTACCTGGCGCTATTGATGATTTGCAGCGTCTTCGTGAGCAGATAGAAAAGCTCAATGCCTGGTCGTGTCTTGACGATATCGGTCGAATTACATCCAGAATGGATATAGATTGTGACTGGCAATACGAAAATCTTTCGGGAGGCCAGAAACGCCGGGTAATTCTTGCCGCCGCGCTTGTTTCACGCCCTGATGTTCTGCTGCTTGATGAACCTACCAATCACCTGGATATTGATACAATAGCCTGGTTAGAAGAGTTTTTGCAGCGTCTTGGTATTACGATTTTGTTTGTAACCCATGATCGTATGCTGTTGCGGCGCCTGGCCAACAGAATTATCGAACTTGACCGTGGTTGTTTGTATGACTGGGTTTGTGATTATGATACTTTTCTTCAGCGCAAAGAAGAGGTGCTGGCGGCCGAGATGAAAGATTGGGAGCGTTTTGACAAAAAACTTGCCCAGGAAGAAGTCTGGATAAGAAAAGGTATTAAAGCCCGACGAACTCGCAACGAAGGGCGCGTAAGGGCTCTCAAAAAAATGCGTGACGAACGCAAACAGCGTCGTCAGCATATCGGAAAAGCGGTCATGCAGATAAGCCAGGCGGCTGATTCCGGCAAAGACGTGCTCGAGGCCATGAATATTTCTTTTGCTTACGGAGATAAGAAGATTATAAGCGATTTTTCGCTGAAAATTACGCGTGGTGATAAAATCGGCGTGGTTGGTGCCAATGGCTGTGGCAAAACAACTCTGGTTAAATTATTGCTGGGCCATTTGCAGCCGACTGGCGGAGAAATCAGATACGGGACAAATCTGGAAGTCGTTTATTACGACCAGATGCGTGCTCAGCTCGATAGCCAGAAAACTGTCTGGGAAAACGTATTGCCGACCGGCGATGTGGTTGATGTAAACGGGCGCAGTGTTCATATAATTACCTATCTTCAGAATTTTCTTTTTACGCCAGACCGCGCTAAGACCAAGGTTAGCGTGCTTTCTGGCGGCGAACGCAATAGAGTGCTTCTGGCTAAGCTATTTGCCACCCCGGCGAATTTGCTGGTGCTCGATGAACCAACCAATGATCTCGACATTGAAACACTGGAGTTGCTGGAAGAGCTGCTTGTAGAATTTTCCGGCACAGTGCTGCTTATCTGCCATGATCGTACTTTTTTGAATAATGTTGCCTCAAGCACCGTTGTTTTTGCCGATAATGGCGAGGTCAGAGAAATAGTTGGCGGATATGATGAATGGATGAACGAGAGAAAGGCGCGCGAAGAGTGCCAGCAGCGTGCTGCAGAGGCAGAAAAAGCCCGGGTGCAGGCGACCCGCTCCACAAATGCTGACAAACCGGTAAAATTAACTTTTAAAGAAAAGCAGGAACTGGTTGAATTGCCGAAAATGATAGAGTCGACCGAACTTGAGATTACCGAGCTGCAGACCAGACTTGCTGACCCGGTATTTTATAAATCCGGCGAGAATGCCGGCCTTTTGAATAACCGGCTGTTAGAGCTCGAAGAAAAGCTGCTCGCTTTTCTTGAACGCTGGGAAGAACTGGAGAAAAAGCAGGCCGGCCCTGTTTAAACGCTTATCGTGAAATTTCGTCTGCAACTCAAATCTCTGATTACCGCACAATATGCGGGTGAAGCCCTTATAGATTCACTGGTGCGGCGTTTTCCATATCATGATCGTGATTCATGGCTGGAAAAAATTGCCGCAGGTCTGGTGCTGGTAAATGCCTCTGTCGGCGAGCCAGGGCAGGTGCTTCAACCTGGTGAAGAGGTGCAGTTTGATATACCTGATTTTTATGAACCCGATCTGGATACCGACTATCGAAAAATATGGGAAAACGAAAACCTGATTCTGGTGAGTAAACCTGCTAATCTGCCGGTGCACAGTAATCATCGCTTCTTTTTTCAAAATATGACAGCTCTGCTGCGTCGTGATGAAAACTTGCCAGAACTCAATCCCATGCATCGTCTTGATCGAGAAACCAGCGGACTGATGCTGTTTATGAAGCAAAAATTCAAGCAAAAGCGTTTGCGCCGTAATCCGAACATGATAATTGCCGAAAAGTTTTATCTGGCGGTTGTTTCTGGTGTTTTGACCAATGATTACCTGTGTGTCGATATGCCTCTCAAAGAAGCGGGGTGCCCGCCGGTCGCCTATAAAATGCTTCCGGATGTCAGCGGCAAGGCGTCAAAAACCGAATTTTATTCTCTCGGAACCTGTAATAACAATAGTTTGCTGCTTGCCAGACTGGGAAGTGGCCGCAAACACCAGATTCGCGCTCACCTTGCTTACGCAGGTTTCCCTGTTGTTGGCGACAAATTATATTCTCACGATAGTCTGTATTTTTTAAAACGTTGCAAAGACGATCTGCAGGCCGACGATTTGCTTAAACTGGGCGCACCCCATCAGTTGCTGCATGCTTATTCTCTTGCTCTGGATCTGCCCGATGAAAATCGGAAAATATTCTATTCCAGTTTTTTTTCTGATGCATTTTTGTCTTATCTGGAGACCTTTGACGGTTGGCAGGGCAGAGCTGATGCGATTATCTCAAAATGCTCTGCCGATGGTTGCGATAAAAGTTTGTCAGGCGAGTGTTAGAACCATTATGTAGTCGTCCATGACGTAGCCTGCGCCGATGTCGGTTACTACGGCCTTCTCATTTTTAAAGCCAAGTCGCTCATAAGCTTGCGTGGCTGTGGCGTTCTCTTTGTTGACGGTAAGACTGATTCTTTTTATGCAGTTTTCGGCAGCCACACCTTTTACGAACTCTATTGCACGCTTTGCAAGGCCGCGACCGCGCTGACTGGCTCTTACATAAAGCTTGCTGAGAAAAAGCTCATTTTTACGCAACTGGATAGCCATATAACCTTCGGCGTGATGATTTAAAAAAAGCAGAAAGTACGTCAGCTCACCCGAGTCGGTTTGCCGGGTTATTGCCTCTGTGCTCTGAAACTTTGCGATCATGTATTCAACTTGCTGTGCCCCGATTATGCGTGTGTAGTGTTCATGCCATATTTCGTCAGCCAGTTGTGCGACGAGTTCAATGTTTTCTCTGGTAGCGACCCTGATAATTTCGATCACTTTATAAAACTCCCGATTTGTGTACAGTTACTGCTTTTAATTGCGTGCGACAATAATAACAATATTTTTTTAAATTTTACATAAAAAAGTGGAGAAGTATTTCGTGGTGCTTGGAAATCGACGGAACGGCAATGAAAATCAAGCAAATCGTTGAACGAAGATGAATTCTTGCTTGTAGTTATTGTGAAGATTTAGCAGCGTTAAAATCCTTCAGAAAACTGCCTTTGTATTGTGTAGGCTAAAGGCGTATCATTCGGCCCTGTTTATCTGAATGGTTCTATGGTTTGCAAGGAGTAGAATATGTCGCTTTATACAGTCATTCCATTTATTGCATGGTTATTGACCATCGCTTTGGCACCTCTTGTGTGTGAGCATTTCTGGGAAAAAAATTCGAACAAGGCAATTTTGAGCGGTTTGTTTGCGCTTCCAGTTCTGGTCTATCTTTTGTCCCATCAAATGAACCACGAGCTCTGGATGACTGGTGAAGAATATTTTTCTTTTATTGTTCTGCTTGCTTCATTGTTTATAGTTTCTGGAGGCATTCTTGTTGAAGGCGATATTGAAGCTACCCCGCGCAATAATACCCTTCTGTTTATTATCGGCGCCGTCCTTTCTAATTTTATCGGAACAACCGGCGCCAGTATGGTGCTGATCAGGCCGCTGCTAAAAATCAATTCGCAGCGAACCCGCATTGGTCATATTCCGGTTTTCTTTATTTTTATAGTCAGCAACATCGGTGGTTGTTTGACTCCGCTTGGTGATCCTCCTGTTTTTCTCGGGTTTCTCAAAGGCGTGCCATTTTTCTGGACATTGAGTCTTTTGCCTATGTGGCTTTTTAATATGTTTTTCGTTCTTTCTGTTTTTTATCTCATCGATTCGTATAATTATCGCAGAGAGCCTATAGAATCTATTACTCGTGATGCCGCCGAAATTGATCCGGTAAAAATCTTTGGCAAACGCAATACCTGGTTTTTGCTTGGCATTATCGGTGCGGTTTTTATGCATTCGCCTGTTCGTGAGGCTGTTATGATCGCTATGACTCTTATGTCTATGGGTTTTACTCCCAAAAATTACCGCGATAAAAACAGCTTTTCGTTTGCTCCAATCAATGAGGTCGCGATTTTATTTGCAGGCATATTTATAACCATGGTTCCTGCTCTGATCATTCTAAAACAACGCGGCGTAGAATTGGGTATTACTCAGCCCTGGCAATTTTTCTGGGTTACCGGCGGTCTTTCTTCGTTTCTTGATAATGCTCCGACATATCTCACAGACCTTTCTCTGGCGCAGGGTATGTCTGCTAATGATCCCTCGATGGCAAAAGAAGTGGTGGGAATCCCGAACGTGTATCTGCGGGCAATCAGTGCTGGTGCTGTTTTTATGGGTGCAAACACCTACATTGGCAATGGCCCGAATTTTATGGTTAAAACCATATCCGAAGCTTCCGGCATTAAGATGCCTTCGTTCTTTGGTTATATTTTGTATTCTATGGCAATTTTGATTCCGGTATTCATAATCGATACGATTTTCTTTTTCTGACCGGCGACTTCCTGGTAAAGACAGCGCACCAGAGCGTGTAAGAGCAGGCTCTGGTGCGTTGTCTTTTTGACCTGATTTTGCGCAATTAACACTTGCGCAAAAATTATGTAAAGACTGTTGCTCTTTATCTGAAAATAAGTAGAATACACAGAGTGTTGCCTGTTTATTTACTGTAATTAAATATGGAAGTGTGTTATGACCACTGAGAATCAGGATCTTTCTCATCTGGTAGATGGAAAATACGGCATTACCGATCTGGTTGACCTTGAGCAGTTGCGGGTGATTTTTGAGCAGTTTACTGCGGCAACAGGTTATACCATTGGCTTTCTTGATCATCCGGCTCTGGATGTTCTTATTGCTAGCGGCTGGCGTGATATATGTACTAAATTTCACCGTTCTTGCCCTGAAGCAAACGATGTGTGTCTGCGCAGCAATCATCATCTGCTTGATCAGCTCAATGAACCGGGGGCTATCGTAATAGAAGGGTGTGAACACGGTCTTGTAGACTGCGCCACTCCGATTTTTGTCAAAGGCAAGCACATAGCCAGCCTTGCTACTGGCCAGTTGCTGCTTGAAACTCCTGATCCTGAAAGGTTTAAGCATCAGGCCAGAAAATTCGGTTTTGACGAAGAAAAATATCTTGCGTCTCTCGCCGAGATTCCTGTTGTTGATTCTGCCCAACTCAAGAATGTTACCAGGTTCCTTGGTAGCATCGCTATAGTGCTTTCTGAGCTTGGTTATACGCATCTTGTTCTCAAAGAAAAAAGCGCACGCCTCGAAGAAGAGATTGCGGTTCGTAAAAAAGCTGAAGAAGAAAAAGAAAAACTTCAGGGGCAGCTTATTCAGGCCCAGAAGATGGAATCTGTTGGTAGGCTCGCTGGTGGAGTTGCTCACGATTTTAACAATATGCTTGGCGCAATTATTGGTTATGTAGAACTGGCGCAGTCACAAAATCTACCACAGCCTGTTGTGGCTTACGTGAAAGAAATAGAAAAAGCCGCACAGCGATCGGCTGAATTGACGCGGCAGTTACTTACTTTTGCCAGAAAGCAACCGATTACTCCCAGAAGTATCGATGTTAACGAGTCTGTCGAAAATGTTCTCAATATGTTGCATCGGCTTATCGGAGAAGACATCGATCTTATCTGGCGCCCCGGGTCAGCACTTTGGCGAGTGAAGATGGACTCGGCTCAACTTGACCAGATTCTGGCTAATCTTTGTGTTAATGCCCGTGATGCGATTAAAGGTGTTGGAAAGGTCGTTATCGAGACCGCTAATGCCACCTTCGATGATGCTTACTGTGCCACTCACGTTGGGTTTTGCCCGGGCGAATATGTGCTTCTTGCTGTGAGCGATAATGGCTGCGGCATGGACAAAGAAACGCAGTCGCATCTGTTTGAGCCGTTTTTTACAACCAAGAGCCCTGGCCATGGTACAGGGCTCGGTCTTGCTACAGCTTATGGTGTTGTTAAGCAGAACGATGGTTTTATTTCTGTGTATAGCGAGCCTGGTGCCGGTGCTGTTTTTAAAATATTTTTGCCACGTTATACCGGTCTTGTCGAAAAAACGCGTACCAGCATTTCAAGTGAAAACCTGGTTTGTGGTCAGGAGACAATTCTGCTTGTTGAGGATGAGCCTATTTTACTTGAGTTGTGCGAAAAAATGCTGAATGAAATTGGCTACAAGGTATTGAGCGCCGGGAGTTCTGCGGCCGCCATAAAAATGGCCAAGGAGCGCTCCGGAGAGATTCAATTGCTTTTGACAGACTTGATAATGCCAGATATGAGCGGGCGTGAACTGGCCCAGCACCTGCAGAGTATTTATCCTGAGATGAAAAGTCTTTTCATGTCAGGTTATACAGCCAATTCTATAGGTAGTCGCGGGATTCTGGAAAATGGGGTCTGCTTTATTCAAAAGCCATTTTCATTAAGAGATCTGGCGATAAAGATTCGCGAGGCCCTCGAAAAAGAGTAACTGCAAAGGGCGCAACTCTTTTCTTTGTTCAGAGCAAACGCATTAAATTCATGGATTTCTGTTTTGTCATTCCTGATAGGTCTGTGCCAACGCTTTTAGACTAGTCTAGTTGCAAGTTCAGCGTGTTTTAGCGTGATCGTTCTGTTTCTTTATTTTGTTCTTGCTTTGATAGCATGGATCTGCTAAAAAGAAGTCCATGTTCAGAAGGCTTTTAAAGACTCTTTTTCTGGTGTTTTTCGTTCTTGTGGCATCCTTTTCGTATGCCTCAGAAGAACTTGTATTCTGGAACTTCTGGGATCCCAAATTCATTCTGCCTGTAATTGAGCAATTTGAGAGTGCCAACCCGGGCGTAAAGATACGCAACGAACAGATAACCTGGGGTAATGGGCTCGATAAAATAATTGTGGCTATGGCCAATGGTCGTTCGCCAGATATCTGCGAACTGGGCTCTACCTGGATGGGCAAGTTTATGGCTGAAGGTGCGCTGCTGGATGTAACCGACAAGTTTGCCGATTTAAAGCCTGATTACCTGATGTGGGAAGCGGCGACTCGTGATGGGCGTCTGTATGGCATGCCATGGTTGGCCGGTACCCGGGTGATGTTTTATAACCGTGCCTTGTTTAAAAATGCCGGCTTTGACCCCGATAATGCCCCAAAGACATGGCCTGATTTACTTGATGCGGCCCGCAAAATTCACAACCCTGAGCGTGGCGTTTATGGTTTTGGTATGAACGCAGGCGAAGGCCATATTCTTTATAAAAAATTCATGCCTTTTGTCTGGGGCAATGGCGGCCGTATTTTAGACGAAAATGGCTCATTTGTTTTTGACAGTCAGCAGACGAGAGAAGCGCTTGATTTTTACCTCACTCTCAAGCAGTACAGTTATTGCGAAAAACAGGATCTGCTTGACGAGGCTTTTAAACAGGGTAAACTCGGCCTGGCAATATCTGGCTCATGGAACTTTGCCCGCTACCCGATTGATGCTCCTGAGCTTGACTTTGGTGTGGCTTTGATGCCAAAACCGGCTGAAAACAGGGGCTTTTCTACATCTTTTATGGGTGGCGAAATTCTGGTTTTGTTCAAGAGCTGTAAAAATCCGGATATGGCGGCAAAATTTATCAGATTCATGACTAAAGTAGAAAACACCATGCCGATTACTCGTGAAGCAATGGTGAGTTTCCCTGCCCACAAGGCCGCTTACTTAGATCCATTCTTTCGAGCCGATGCGCGCTTATCTGTTTTTGTCGAACAGATGAAAACTGCCATTCATCCTCCGGTGCATCGCCTGTGGATTGACCTTGAAAAGATAATAAACACTGCAGTTGAAAAAGCCATGTATGGCGCATCTGCTGCCGAAGTGTTTGCCGAAGCGACAGCAGAATTCAGGCGTGTCTCTGAACGTGCAAATAACAATAGCGCCTCTACTGATACTTCACTGTCTGCCCGCGCTGCCACGCCTCTTTTGCCAGAAGGCCAGAATGGCTCTACTCAGATTTTTCTGCTGGCCCTGATTGGGGCAGGTGTGTTGATCAATGCTATTTTGCTGGCTTTTCTTCTTTACGAGGTAAAAAAAAACGCTCGTTGACGACTCGTGTCAGGCGGGTCGGCGCGATTGAAAAATCTCAGCAGGTTTTGCTTTTTTTATCACCATGGTTGCTGACCTTCGCAGTTTTCTGGCTTTACCCGCTTTTTTTCTCGCTGGTACTGAGCTTTTGTGATTATGATGTGTTTCACCCCGCTCTGTTCAGCTTTGCCGGGTTCAAAAACTATGCGAGATTGCTCTCTGACAGTGATTTTGTTCAGTCGTTTTTTAATACCATTGTTTTTGTTGTCGGCACCACACCTGTTATAACCCTGCTGGCACTGGCTCTTGCTTTGATGATCAACTCAGTTGCCCGTGGCAGCCAGATTTTTCGCTCTATTTTTTTTCTGCCTTCGATTATTTCAATAATTGTTACTGCCACAATTTTTAAATCTTTGTATTCGCCTGTCGGCATACTGAACAGATTGCTGGGTTTTTGGGGATTGCCAGGCCATGCGTGGCTGATAGAACAGGGATTCGCGCTTCCGGCGATTATGCTGATGAATGTGTGGGCCTACACCGGTTATTACATGGTGCTTTATCTTGCTGCGTTGAAGGCCGTGCCCAGGCAGCTTTATGAAGCAGCAGAGGTCGATGGAGCCAATGAGTGGCAGCAGTTTCGTTATATAACATTGCCCCAGATTCACTACATGACGATTTTTATTATGACCGTCAATACAATTCGCAGCTGGCAGGTGTTTCCTGAGGTTTTTACGCTGACGCGCGGTGGCCCGGTCGGTTGTACCAATACGCTGGTACATTATCTTTATGAAACAGCCTTTCGTTACCATGAGATGGGCTATGCTTCGGCAATTTCATACGTGCTGCTGGCGATAATTCTCGCTTTCTCGTTGTTACAGATGCGCATTTTACGAGGTAAAAGAGCATGAAACACAAAACCGCTGTACAGCGAGGTCTCTTTGGGGTTTTGACGGCGCTTGCATTGACCTGCCTTTACCCGTGGCTCTATATGCTGGCGCGCTCTTTTATGCGCCATGAACCGGGTTTGTCAGATGGCAAGGGTTTGTTTACGTTTGATTTTTATCGTCTGGTTTTGGGTAATGCAGGTTTTTTGAATTATATGTTCAACAGTTTTCTGGTGTTGAGTATTGTGTTGCTGGCTAATGTGGCTTTTTCTGTGATGGTGGGTTACGCATTCGCGCGTTATCGGTTTCCGTTCAGAAATAGCCTGTTCTGGCTGGTGCTGGTGACGCTGATGGTGCCGAAACAAACCTTGATGATTCCGCTGCTCGATCTTATGGTGCGCCTGGGGTTGCACGATACTTTATGGGCACTGATACTGCCATTCTGTGTCGATGGTTTTAACCTGTTTTTGATGAAACAGTATATCGAGGGATTGCCGCCGGATCTGGAAGATGCTGCACGCGCCGATGGGGCAGGGGAAGTTGGCATTTTGTGGCACGTGATAATGCCTTTGAGCCGACCTGCGATTGCCGTGCTGATCATCAATACCGCAATCATAAACTGGAACTCGTTTTTGTTTCCGCTTATTCTGACCGATACGGCATCTGTGCGCACTTTGCCAGTAGCTCTGGCCATGTTTTCTCAAGGACCTTATGCGACCGACTGGGGCGCTCTGATGGCAGGCGCATCAGTGAGTTCGTTGCCGATAATCGCTCTTTTCTGGTTTTTTCAGAAAGAGATTATCGAGGGCATAACCAGCGGTGCTTTAAAAGACTGATAGGCTGGTTGCTGACTCTGCCAGCACTTCATGCTGCTCTGGTGATATTTGTTTATTTTGCTGCTCTGCCCATAATTGCTATGGGTGAAAGTTCTTTCTGAAGAGCCTGCCAGTCTATTGGCAAAGCTGTAAATTCATGTTGCTTCAGTTGCTTGAAGAGCTCATTCAGACGCTGCTGGCGCTCCTGATTGGAAGGATGCGTCGAGGCTATGGCAAAAACTTTGTCTAAGTTGCCTTCGTCGGCCTCTGCCCGCTTAAAAAAGTTGGGGAATTTTGTCGGGTCTATCTGGGCTTTTACAAGAATGTTTACGGCACTATTGTCGGCTTCACGCTCATCGTCGCGGCTGTAAGACAGTATGGCCAGTTCTTTGCCGAATTCTGTAAATGTGCCGACCAGTCCGCCCATGTCACCAAATGCAATGCCGAAAAATATGCTTATCCCCGCTGTTTGAGCCAGCCTTACCAGTGAATGCCTATGAATGGCATGTGC
>SABV01000403.1 GCA_009928855.1 Erysipelotrichia bacterium
AAATGTGTCGGCTGTGGAATGTGTGTAACTACCTGTGGCAGAAAGGTGTTCGGATATAATGCCACCAGAAAGAAAGCTGTTGTAAAAAATCCTCTGCACTGCCTGATTGGCTGCACTTCATGCGAGACCTGGTGTATCTATCAGGCGATCAGTTTCCCTGAAAAACAGATGGTAAGAGATTTTATCAAGCAAAATAAACTACTGCAAAAAGCAAAGACCGATCTCGAAAAAATGCAAGCCCAGTTGTAAGACTTTGCCCGATTATTAAAACCATGTCAGAAGAACACAATCATTAACATGGCGTCAGATGTGCGGTATCGGCGGCATGGTGATCGTTGGAATAACAATTATGTAAAGTGGCTACGGCTGGATAGACCCTGTTGTCAGCCTTATTATAGCTGTGGTTATATTGTGTGGCACATGGGGCCTGCTGCGCGAATCACTTAACCTGGCGCTGCAGTTTTATTTTTACCCGCAAAATTGTCAGATTAATAATAGATAAATTCTTGCAAAGAATCTCTTGATATTTGGCATATGCCAGCATACAATACAGACATTCAAGCCGAACGGAGATTAAAATGCAACGTTTTGATGAGCTTTTGCACAGCATGACCTTTGAATTTTTTGGTAGCGGCAAGCATAAAATTTCGCCTTCAATGCATCTTACAGAGAAGAATTCAATCTTTCTCGATGTCAGATCAAATGAAGAATTGCAGACAATATCTTTCTGCCTGGTTCATCACATGCCAGTTCTGCATATTCCTATAAATGAAATTCCTGAACGCCTGGCTGAAATACCTAAAGACAAGTTTGTTGGCGTTTTCTGCTCTTCGGGCGTTCGTTCGACAATGGCATATTTTTATCTGAGAGCACGCGGATTCGAGAATGTAAGAGTGATCGAAGGTGGCTACAACGAACTGGTTGACGAATTAAAGCCAGGCAAACTGCTTAAACATATAACTAAGAAAGCTGGCTGAAAATGAATCTGGCTATAGTCTGTCTGGTTATTTTTCTAATAGCCGTAGTAATGACAATGACAGGCCGCGGTGGCGGCAATTTTTATGTATTGGTTCTGGTAGTTGCTGGAGCGGGCATGCATCAGGCTGCGGCATCTGCGCAGTTTATTCTAATGCTATCCGCGTTTGCCGGAATGTTAATCTTTCAGAAAAACAAGATGGTAGATTGGAAACTGGCACTGGTGATCGATCCGCCAACCGACATAATGGCATTTGTCGGCGGCTATTATTCGAGTTATGCCAGTAATGTAGCTCTTAAACTTACTCTCGCAGGTCTGCTCATGCTGGCGGGTATTCTCATGCTGATAAATGTCAAAGAGCGCCCGATTTCTGAGACTAAAAAATTTGGTTACTGGCATCGCACTTTTCAGAATCACCATTATGTGGTTAACCTCTGGTATACAATTCCAATAACTGCTTTTGCCGGGCTGGCAGCCGGTGCAGTTGGTATCTCATGCGGCTCATTCAAGATTCCTTTGATGGTTATGCTCTGTGGAATTCCGATGGGTATTGCAGTGGGAACATCATCAGCAATGGTAGCAGCAACAGCTATTATGGGATTTGCCGGACACGCGACACAGGGTCATTTTGAACCTGCGTGGGCCGTGCCACTTGCTATTACAGGAGTAATCGGAGGTCTTATCGGTGGCAAATTCGCAATTAAGACTGACCCGGGCAAGCTCAAAAAGATATTTGCCTGGACAACTATAGCGGCTGCGTTGTTTATGGCTGCTAATGCGCTGGTAGCAAAGTAAAACAACCATCGCCAATATAAACTTATTTTACCGAATCAGATTGAAGAACCCATAGTCAAACTGTTAAGCGGCTACTCATGCAATTAACTATTTCGCTTTCGCACAACTGGACGGGCTTTTACGCCCCAATATCAATTTTACAATAACAAATCCAACTTTTCATTTCGTTATCTGGCGAAATATGATACCATTCTATTTAGCAAGGTATGCATTGATGGAGCCAAATAATGAAACACACACTCAATATTTTAAAAGTTCTTGGCGAAGAAACACGCCTGCGCATATTTATGGCGCTTGTCGATCAGGAACTCTGCGTTTGTCAGATCGTCTCGATGCTAGGTCTGGCAGCTTCAACAACATCTAAGCATCTGGCACTTATGTATCAGGCTGGCATAATTGAACAACGAAAAGACGGTAGATGGGCGTATTACAGTATCACATCAGACTGGATAGTGAAAAACAAGTTTCATAAATGGCTGCTCGAAGAACTCGCCAGCTCTGACAAAATTAAAGAAGATCACCTGAAGCTTGCTGAATATCTTAAAAATTGGGGCAAAAATGCATGTAATCCGGTTGTCAAAGATTTCACGACCGATGAAGGCTGCTGCTGAAAAGCAGTAGCAATAACAGGAGAGCACATGAAGAAAAAAGTTTTGTTTTTGTGCACCGGCAATTCATGTCGCAGTCAAATGGCCGAAGGCTGGTTGCGCCACCTGCATGGCGACCGTTTTGATGCTTTTTCAGCCGGCATTGCCAAACACGGCCTGAATACTTATGCCGTTCAGGCGATGAAAGAAATCGGGATAGATATCTCGGCGCACCACTCCAAGCTGCTAAGCGAACTGAAAACTCCGGACTTCGATCTGGTGGTAACAGTTTGCAGCAACGCTCACGAAAGCTGCCCATTGTTTCCGGGCAAAGCAAAAGTTGTGCATGTGCCTTTTGATGATCCGCCTCTCCTTGCTGCCGGTTTGTCTGACCAGGAAGCAATAATGGCACCTTACCGCCAGGTTCGCGATCAGATAGGTGAGTTCGTTAAGAATATTGATAAACTAATAAATTGAGGTAATTGTATGGAAATTAAAATTCTCAAAGATGATGAAATTCGCTCAAAGGTAAGCCAGCGTTATGGCAGTGTTGCCAA
>SABV01000068.1 GCA_009928855.1 Erysipelotrichia bacterium
GCTACAAGATAAATCAGGTTAGATAGTTCCCAGGCGGTTATTGAAATGTCGTCAATTTCGGCCTTAAGATCTACAAGAACAAAATCATACCTGGCTTCAAGGCTCCAGAGGATTGATTTAACATGAGATGCCGTAACCAGCTCGGCCAACTCGGTTTTTTTGGGAGCTGCAAGATAATCGAAACCCGGGCCTTTATGCATAAAATTCTGAATATTTTCTGGGGTAATTTCGGGCTCACGAATCGCTTCTATAATGGTTGCGCCAGGCTTACCAACCAGAAATGTTAAAACATCTCCAAAGCGGAGATCAAGATCAACAATAGCAACCTTCTTGTCTGATTTTTCAGACAAAATATGGGCCAGATTTACAATTGTCGTTGTAATACCAGCACCGCCCTTGGGGCTATAAAACGAAACAATCTGTGAACCTTCTCTTGAAAGAGGTTTGAGTGTCTGCCAGAGATCACCAACAGCAGTGTCGATAAAAATAAATTCAAACTGATCGAATTTTATAACATCGCGATGATTGAGAACATTTGGAACTTCTGAATTGATCTGTTCGCTATTGAGAAAAGTTCCGTTGGAACTGTCGTGATCGACGAGAATGCACTTGCCTTCTCTTACTTCAATACTGGCATGCAGGCGCGAAACCATATCACTGGCCAGTTGCAATGTTCTGCCTTCTTCACGTCCGATCGTAAATTTTTCCGAGGGGGATAGTTCAAATGGCTTTCCAAGGTATGGTGGAGTATTTCCGACAAGAAATTTCTTTTTTGCTTCCTCGGCAACAACGACTTTTCTGAAAACCGTCTTTTTGGAATCGTCAGACATTTTTCTTCCCCCCGTTTAACTTGCTAAGCGCGGATTATATCACACTAGCAAACACTCTTCAAACCAGAATTTATTTCTAATAAAATTATGTCTATCATTGAAATTGACAGCTACTCTCAAAGATATTATGATAGGAACCTTAATCGTGAAAAGTAAAGATTTTTTTTCTGGACAGAAATTTTATATGCTGGGAATAATTTTCATTATCCTGGCAGTTTTTTCTTTTATCATAATTACGCTGGTGCGAGGCAGACCGTTAGATCTGCCAACGTCGGGAAGAGACCCGGTTATCGCATCAACACGAAACATTGCAGAAACCAAAGAAAGCCTTCTAGAGCAGCTCAATTTTCGCAGAGTGCACGAGACCTATCAGGCTTCATATCTTGATCTGATACAAAAAATAACAGAATCAGATTCGACAAAAATTGACGTAAAAAAACAAAAAGAAATTTTCAAAAACTATTCGAGAGCCAAAGCTGATTTTAGAGACGTACTAGTCAAGGTAGAAGAATACGAAAAAGACTTCAAACTCAAATGTTTTGCAAGAATGCGTTCATTGATTCTTGCTGTGTTGTTTTATGATAGAAAAAATAAATCACGCATGACAAAATTCGACCCCGACAAACTGATTGAGCTGGGAGCCATCCAGGAAATCCCCAAATGCCCACAAGGCGGTAAATATTCAATTATTTACAAAGACGGGCGCAGGTTATTTAACTGCTCTATCCATGGAACCCTGAAAAACTGATCTATTTATTCGATTTGCTCCGGGCAGCTATTGGCTCTTTTTTATCTATCTCACCATTAAAAAAGAGTTCAAGCATCTCAGCAAGGGTTCTGACAAACAACACCCCGACTCCGATTGAAAAAATGACAGTCAAGGCGATGGCAATTGAAAGTTCTCTGAGCATATCTGTGACTCCCTGTTGTGTTCGATGCAAAGAAATTATCGGCACAAAGAGCCAATAATATAACCCTGCCGAATCTCGACCGAAAAAAGAGCGCCCTGAAAGCTCAGAGCGCTCTTGACGAGGAGGGGAGGATCAGGTCAAAACTGCTATTATTTTTCGGGATGCGCGACCACCAGAAACATTGGCATTCCGGCCCTGTTAACAAGCAAAACAGAGCTTTTTTTCTTGTTTCCTTCTTTCAAGGCTTCTTCCAGGTTTTTTTCATCAATAACTTCCAACCCATTAACCTGAACAATAACGTCTCCGGACTTGAGGCCGCCATTATCAGCAGGAGATTCAGACCTAACTGATACAACAACGAGCCCTTTATCTTTTCCAATATTCATTTCACGAGGCATTTCAGCATTAATCTGCTGCACTCTGAACCCCAGGTCTTCAAAAATTCCGGTTCCCGAACGCAACTTCGACTGCGGTATCATTTCGGCCGCAGCGAGGCCGTAAGAAACCGGCATTTGTTCAAGTTTGACTTTTACTTCTTTTATCTTGCCATTGCGTAAAACCTCAAGACGAATCTCTCGATCTATTTCACAATCTAGAACGTGCTTCTGAACATCATTTGTATTTTTCATTGTCTTGTCGTCAATTTTTCTGATTATGTCCATGGCTCTGAGATCAGAACGCGCAGCCGGGCTGCCTTCTGCAATCTGCATAACCACTGCACCATCGCGGTTTTTAAGATCAAAATGGCGAGCGAGCTCATCAGTAACCGGCTGCATGGTGATTCCGAGGTATGGGCGCTGCACTTTGCCATTTTTTATAATCTGCTGCGAAATTCTAGATGCCAGATTTGCAGGAATTGCAAAACCTATCCCTGAACCCGGGGCGTTGAAAATAAGGGTATTAATTCCTATAACTTTGCCATTAAGGTCTACCAGAGGGCCACCAGAATTACCCGGATTAATGCTGGCGTCAGTCTGAATAAAATCTTCAATAGTTGCCGCGCCAATTCCTGAACGCCCCAGAGCGCTAACTACACCAACGGTAACTGTTTGCTCAAGCCCAAGGGGGTTGCCAACAGCGATACACCACTGCCCTACTTCTACGGCATCTGAATTGGCAAATTCAGCCACTTTTAAAGAAGCATCGGCCTTTACTTTTATTACAGCCAGGTCTGTCTGTGGGTCTTGCCCGATTACCTCGGCATCATATTCTTTTTCGTCATGCATCTTAACGGTTATCTTTGTGGCATCTTTAACGACATGATTATTGGTAAGAATTACGCCTTCAGCTGCGATTACAACTCCAGAGCCAGCTCCCTGAATTTTAAATTTTTCGGGCCTGTTAAAGCGTGGCCCCTGAAAAAACCGCTTAAAAAATTCTTCTGCATCGCCGGGCGACGAATCATCAGAATCTGGCCATACAGAACCGGCTGAAGAGGTTCGTTCGACTCTTATATTTACAACACTGAGCTTAAGCTGACGGGCCACGTCCACGAAAGCCTTCTGCATAGAAAAAGCGGCCTCCAGGCCAGGATCTGCAGCGTTTCCCATGACCGATAACCCAAGCACAAAAATTGTAGCAAACAGAATCATTCTGGATTTAAGTAAGGATTGCATTGTTTACCTCCTGTATTTCAATCACAAATTTTGACCCTGAAAGAAAGCCAAAGGTTCCAACTTTCGTCTTGACCTTTTAAACAGTTGATGATTAACTGTTTTTCAACTAAACACAGGGGAAAAATATGCGAATTGTTGTTAGCGGAGGCGCTGGATTTATTGGTTCTCACCTGACCGAAGAGCTACTCAAACAGGGCCACAGTGTTGTCATCATAGACAACTTCGTTACTGGCTCACGCAAAAACCTCGAACATTTAAATTCAGACAAACTGAGTATCGTCGAGCACGACATAAGCAAGCCAATTTATCTGGCCGAAAAAGTAGACAGAATCTACCATCTTGCGTCACCGGCCAGCCCCATTGACTACCAGAAATTACCAATTCAAACACTCAAAGTCGGAGCACTGGGCACGCACAACTTATTAGGAATGGCCAAAGACAAACATGCCAGACTGCTTCTGGCTTCAACTTCAGAAATATACGGTGATCCGTTGATGCACCCGCAAAAGGAAACCTATTGGGGCAATGTCAACCCCGTAGGCCCGCGGGGTTGTTACGATGAGTCAAAGCGATTCGCCGAAGCAATCGTTGTTGCTTATCGCGATTATCACAAAGTAGATACGCGCATCATAAGAATTTTTAATACTTATGGCCCACGAATGCGCCTGAACGACGGTAGAGTCGTGCCAGCATTCATTTCTCAGGTTCTTAATGGCGAAGATCTGTCTGTTTACGGTGATGGCAGCCAGACGCGAAGTTTCTGCTACGTATCAGATCTGGTGAGAGGAATAATGAAAGTAATGGAACAGCCTGACCAAAACCCGATAAATCTAGGAAATCCGGCTGAAATCACGATAAAACAGTTTGCAGAAAAAATCATTGAATTGACCAGCAGCAAGGCAAAATTGATCTATGGGCCCCTGCCACAAGATGACCCCAAAAGAAGACAACCGGATATAACCCGCGCAAAAGAACTGCTTGGATGGGAACCGGAAGTATCTCTGGAAGAAGGTCTACGCAAGACAATTGAATGGGCAAAAAAAAATGTCTGAAACAACAAAGCTCGATCAACATATTGCCAGCATATTGATCGATCAACAATCGATTCAAAAAAGAACAGCAGAACTTGGAAAAGAAATAACCAGAGACTACAAGGGCGAAGAGCTTGTGGTAGTCTGCATTTTAAAGGGAGCCTTTCTTTTCACTTCTGACCTCTGCCGAAATATCGACCTGCCACAAAAGCTTGATTTTATGGCGGTAAGCAGTTATGGCGACTCTACCCGCAGTTCTGGAATCGTCAAGATAGACAAAGATCTCTCTGAGAGCATAGAAAACAAAGAAGTCCTGATCGTAGAAGACATTATAGATTCTGGGCTTACGCTCTCATACATAGTCAAAATACTTCAGGATCGCCGGCCGAAAAGCATAAAAATATGTGTTTTGTGCAACAAGCCATCGAATCAGCAGCAGTTTGTCAAGGTAGACTACTGCGGCTTTACTCTCGAAAACGAGTTCGTAGTTGGTTATGGGTTAGATTTTAAGGGTTATTTGAGGAATCTACCCTACATCGGTGTGGTCAAAAATGAGTATAGGTAGCAAAAGGCGATTAAACCAATGGTAACTTTCACCAGCGACAGTCTTGTCTGCGAAAGATACATACTCGGCCCACTGGAGGTCAACACCTACCTTGTGTACGAAAAGGGAAGCAAAGAAGCGATATTGATTGATCCTGCAGACGAATCGCAGACACTTGCCAATCGTATATCAGAGCTTGATTTTGCCGTGCTGACAATTTTTCTTACCCATGGCCATGCCGACCATCTTCAGGGCGTAGAATATTTCAGAAGCCGATTCCCGTTTGCTAAAGTTGCAATTTCAGCTGCAGACGCGCCCATGCTGCTTGACCCGGCTCTTAACCTGTCTGTATTTCTTGGGGGGCCGATTGTTCTCAGACCTGCTGACCAGATACTTAAAGAGAACGATACGATCAGAACAGGCGCGCACGAAGGACTCTTAAAATCTGTATCAGGGCACACCACAGGGGGCATGATACTTGTTTTTCCTGGTATGGTGTTTTGTGGCGACACTCTTTTTGCCGGCTCAGTTGGCCGTTCAGACTTTCCTGGAGGTAACGCAAAAGATCTGACAAAAGACATATCCGGTAAAATATTCTCGCTAAGCGATAGAATTGTTTTTCCTGGGCATGGCCCAGAAACCTCAATATCAGAAGAAAAAAACAGTAATCCATTTTTCGATGCACCATTTACCGTCTGAGTTTTTGTCTGCCGGTTTAGTTTTTCGGCTTGCGTTGACACCTGCAGGCGCTGATGCTAACATTTTCTAAATAAAATAAAAAAACGGACTCTGGAAAGGAATTTCTCAATGTCAGAAATTTTTAAAATTCTGGTCGTAAACCCAGGATCAACCTCAACTAAGCTCGCTATTTTTGAAAACGAGCGTCAAATCATAGACAAAAAAATAAGTCATTCTCCGTCTGATCTTGCCAAATACGCCACCACCATAGAGCAGGTTGCATTCAGGCGTCAGGCCATGGATGACTTTCTCAAAGAAAACAATATTGCTTCAGGCGCTCTTTCGGCCGTAGTAGGCCGTGGAGGTTTATTAAAGCCTTTGCCCAGTGGAACATATCGGGTAAACAAGCATGTAGTCGAAGATCTTACCCTCAGCAAATATGGCGATCATGCGAGCAATCTCGGCGCACTCCTTGCGAACAGCTTCACAATCGATTACGGTGTTCCGGCCTTTATCGTAGACCCGGTAATTGTCGATGAACTGCAAAATATAGCCCGGTATTCCGGAATCAAGGAAATTAACCGCAGAAGTGTCTGGCACGCCCTGAATGCCATGGCCGTTCTTAGGCAGACCTGCAGCAAAATGAATTTTAACATCAACGAAGACAACTTTGTCGTAACCCACATCGGCGGCGGCATTTCTGTTGCAGCAATAAAAGAAGGAAAATGCATAGATGTCAGCAACGGTCTGGATGGCGGCCCATTCACTCCTGAAAGAGCGGGAACACTACCCACAATCGCTCTGGTTGACCTGTGTTTCTCAGGCAAATATACCAAAGAAGAAGTAAACAAGCTGCTTGTTGGCAAAGGTGGCCTGGTAAACTATCTGGGCACCAACAACATTCAGGAAGTTGCCGAAAAGTATCTGGAAGGCAACAAAGAATTTGGCGAGGTTTTTGAAGCCATGGCTTACCAGATTGCCAAAGAAATCGGTTCGTATGTGGCGGTGTTAAAGGGCAGAGTAAAACGAATCATTCTCACTGGCGGCGGTGCGAACTGTTCTACCCTTGTAGAAAAGGTAAGCGAGTATATAAAAACATTTGCCCCCGTTCATGTTGTTCCGGGCGAAGACGAACTCTCTGCTCTGGCACTTGGGGGGTTAAGAGTTCTGCGCGGCGAAATTCCCGCGAGTGAATATCACCCATAACTCATCGGTCCGAAATACGTCACATGGAGATTAAAATGAGCCACAGTTTTTTCAGCCAGCTGGTTGATACTCTCGATAAAAACCTGAAATGCCGGGTAGCAATACCTCTGGCCAATGATGATGCCTGCGCCTATGCGGTCTGCCACGCAATAAAAACCGGCATTCTTCAAGCAACGTTGATCGGCGATCCTGAGCAGATTAGACTCATGTATGGCGATGTCGCCGCAAACGAGAATGTAACAATTATCGACGTGCGCGACGAAAAAGCGGCCTGCGCCAGATCAGTCAAAGAAGTCAGAGAAGGGCGCTGCGACATATTGATGAAAGGGCTTGTGGCAACATCTACCTTGCTGAAATCAGTTCTAAGCTCTACAGAAGGGCTGCGGCAAAACCCGCTGCTTTCGCATCTGACTTTTTTTGAGTTTCCGGGCCGTCCGGGCCTCAAAATACTCACAGATGCGGCCATGTGTATTGCTCCAGATGCCGAGACGATCAAAAAAGAAATAGACAATGCCGTCGAGGCCTTTGCTCTGTTTAACAATCGGGAAGTAAAAGTCGCACTGCTCGCTGCCAACGAAAAAGTTTCGGCCAAAATGCCATCTACAGTGCTGGCTGAAACTGTTGTCAAGACTTTGACGAACAAAGACAACGTCTGCGTCGAGGGCCCCATATCTTTTGATCTTGCGGTAAGCGCGGAGTCGGCCAGAATAAAAAAATATCACGGAAAAATTCAAGGCGATGCTGACATATTTGTTGTACCACGCCTTGAAACCGGCAATGCTTTTTACAAATCGCTTCAATATTACGTAAAAGCCTCTATGGGTGGCCTGCTCTATGGGGCAAAATGCCCTGTTGTATTAACCTCCAGAGCAGACGACAATGATACCAAGTTCAATTCACTGCTTCTAGGCATAGCACTATGGCAAAAGGCTCAACACCAGACAACCATGCAAGCTGCCAGCTGATGTCTTTTTCGATGAAAGGACCATTCTGATATGCCTCCAGAACCGCAGAAAAACGTTAATAACACGATCTCATTTGCGCAGGGGCACATTCCTGAACTGCTCAAGAAGTTGGAGCATTATCTTGGAGTTGCGCTGTCGCTTCGTTCTAATACAGGCGAAGTCGTTTGCAAAACCGATTATTTTTATGGGCCATGCAGCATTATACGAGGCACAGATCGAGGTCGGGCACGATGCAGAAAGACTTATAAGAATATCGAAGATCGTCTGATGCGCAGAAAAACGCCATTTGTCAATGTGTGTTATGCAGGTTTCCTAATTTTCGCCGTACCTCTTGAATTCAGGGGTGAAATGGTAGGAACACTACTGGGATCACAGATTTTGCCAGTCGAATGCGATAAAACCATGGACCTTGAATCATTTTTCGGTCACACAGCAGCCGCCATAGACCTTAAAAACACGGCTGAGTTTTACAAGAGCTTTTCGCGAGTTAGAACTCTCAAGCCAGATCTGCAACGCATAACTTTTCTGCAATATCTAGAAGAAATAGGGCATCATTTTATAAGCATGGCGTTTGCAGATAAGAACTGGGAGCTCTTTTTAAAAGAAATAAAAACTAATACTCCCCAATTTGGGCGGTTTTGAGAGAGGAAAAACATGTTTAAGCTTTTTAGTAACGGCATGGTTCTGCAACCAGACATGTCGTTTAAACAGTCAAACATTCTTGTTCAGAATGAGACGATCTACGATATGCTTGAGCCGGGCCAGACACCCGAAAAACTGGTAGAAAGCGAAGTCGACCTGCATGGGCAGATCGTTTTTCCCGGGTTGATAAATGCGCATGACCACCTGATAGACACCTGCTGGCAACCACTTGGAGAAACCCCCGTCGAGAACTGGTATGAATGGGATCACAGCATGAGAGCAGATCCCTTGTATAAACTAATGCAAAAGCTATCTGTCACAGATCTATACACTGTCGGCATGTACAAAAACGTAATTTCCGGAGCCACTACCGTAGTGGATCACTTTCCGGCAGAGGTTTCGGGAACTTTTGCAAATCACGATCTGACGACCTTGCTGGAGCATTTTTATCTTGCCCATTCGACATCTGAAAACCAGCTGCAATGGGGACGCAACGCTATCGAGCAATTCAACCAGGCACGAGGCATCCTTCCATTTATCATTCATGCCGGCGAGGGCAAAAACAAAGAAATCAAAGAAGAGATAGAAACCCTCAACAGACTTGGAGCACTCGAAAAAAATACGGTATTGGTAAATGGCACCTGTCTTCAAGAGTCAGATCTTCAATTGATCACATCAAAAGGCGCTTCGCTCGTATGGTTGCCCGAATCATCTTCGAGAATTTTCGGTCAACAACCAGATATTCGCAGAATCATCGAACTTGGAATCCCTTTAACTATCGGCACAGACAGCTCTGCCAGCGGGTCGAGCGGCATCATTCAAGATCTCGCCAAAGCCCTTGAGTTTTCTCGCCAGAATCTTGACAATATGATTTCGGCGCAGGACCTGGTAAAAATGGTAACAATAGATGCCGCCAGAATTTTTGGCATAGAGAAACATTCTGGCTCTCTGGCTCCGGGCAAAAGAGCAAATTTTATCGTATTCAATGACCGCGAGAATGTTGACCCGTTTGAGCATTTTATCAGTCTCAAACCAGAAAATTTTTCCATGGTGATACATAAAGGCACAATGGTAGTCGGTAACGATGAATTTAGAAAACTTTCGTCAATCGATTTCACACAGTATTCAGAAGTTCGTATAAACGGTATCGCCAAACTGCTTTACGGGCGACCAATTCAACTTTTAGACCGCATAAGGCATAAACTCGGAATGGATATCACTTTTTCATTTTTTAACCTGACCGCCGAAGAATGAATATTTGTCGTGTTGGATTGAAATTATGCCAATCTGCTGGTATATTCGATAACATGTATCAAACTACAATCTTTTCATGCCGGGCGATAGTATGAATATCGACTTTAAAAAACCCGAGATCAGGTTTTATTTCAGCTTCCAGTGCCCCTATTCTTACATAGCCTGGGAAGTCCTCAAAAACCTGCTCAAGCAAAGCAAGGTCAATGTTGCTCCTATAGAAATTGGTCTTTTGCCACCCGGGAACACCGTATATCATTTTCCTGAGCTCTGGGGCACCCCCAGATGGGAAAGACTCTCAGACGAGGCAAAAAAGTTAAACATAACCATTAACAGGCCAGAAAAATACGTTTCGGCCATCGGCGCAGCTCAGGCCATTGAGGCATACGGTTCAACAAGCGCCTGCGACTACATCAACAGTGTCTTCAGAGCTGTTTTTACCTCTCGAATAGATATATCGATTTCTCCGATTCTTAAACAGCACCTGCAAACAGAAGGAATCGACTCTTCTATTTACGCAGATTGCCAGACCAGGCCTGAAGCCGCAAAAAGGGCTACTGAACAGTTATTGCTCTGGGGCCAGAAGCGAATCAGAATGCTGCCCACTGTCGAATATGAAGACGAAAGATATTCTGGTCTCATCGATCATTACAGCCTTGAGAGACATCTGCGTGCGGTAATAGACTGATATGGTCTATACATACCAGTTTCCGAGACCCTCTGTAACACTTGACGCTGCGGTGTTAAGAACGCCACAGCTGGACTACCCTGAGATCCTTTTGATCAGACGTGGGCACGAGCCATTCGTTAATAAATGGGCGCTTCCGGGCGGATTTATGGAAATGGAAGAAACGCCACTGGCAGGCGCGGCCAGAGAATTACAAGAAGAAACCGGCCTGTGTGATCTTCCACTTAAGCCGCTGTTTACCTGTGCAGAACCGAACCGGGACCCGCGCGGCAGAACCGTAACCATGGTTTTTGCCTGCCTGGTAAGAGATACCGATCGTCAACCATGCGGCGGCGACGATGCGGCTGAAGCCCGCTGGTTTTCGCTTAAAGCCCTTCCCGAAATGGCATTTGACCACCACCGTGTTATTACGCAGATTGAGCTGAGTCTGATATGGCAGGCTCGCACAAGCCTTGTCGGCCGTGATGTTTTTCATGATCTGGCGTCAGTAAAAGACATAAAACGCCTGCACAACAATTTATGCAGCAATATACCAGCTGACTTTATTAAAATTGCAGAAAAAAAAGGCCTTATAAAGCAGCGCGACGGAATATGCGAATATGTGTCGCAGCCCCCAGCAGGCCCTGACTGGCAGCCGATGGTCTGGTAATGAATTCTCTCAGCCTGGTTACTCCTGCCATAAAAAAATTGAAAAGGGTCTTTTCAGCCCGAAACCGCAAAGTTGTTTCGGCTCTGATTCTTCTATCAGGCCTTATTGCAGCAGTAATATATTACAGTCTCTACCGTTTTCTTGATTACGTTGGGCGCGCGCCTCTTCTTGGCGAAACACTTGGCCCGATATTCGGAGGTCTGCTGGTATCAAAACTGCTTGAGATGCTTTTAATGTCGCTCTTTTTCATGATTCTTTTCAGCAGTATTATATCGGCGCTGTCAGCTCTTTTTCTAAACGAAGAATTGCCAACCCTGATGTCTTCGCCACAACCGGTCGGAATAATCTTCAGATCCAGATTATTGCTGATGAGCATCGAAAGTTCATGGATGGTTGTCGCTTTTTTCATGCCGGCTCTTCTGGCATTTGCAACCGCCTTAAAGGCTAACTGGCAAGCATACCTGCTCTTTCCTCTTTTTATGATATTTTTTGTAATGCTGCCAAATCTGCTCGGCGCCTTTCTGGCGCTATCACTGGGGGCTTTTTTCCCGGTTCGGCAAATGAAAAAAATATTTCAATTTCTCTCTATTATTGTATTAACAGTGATGGTTTTCTTTCTGAGATCTCTAGAAGCTGAAAAACTCATAAATCCAAGCTATTTTGGTGACGTGTCTTCCTATATCCTGAGCCTGGAGCTTCCTCTGCTCGCATATTCACCGTCATCAATGCTCCATAAATCGTGCATGAGCCTTTTTAAAAACAATACATACGAAGCGCTTTCACACTTTTTTCCGCTTCTGGTTGGCGGCCTGGCAGGCCTGCTGCTTTTGAATGCTTTTGCGAGCAAATTCTACCGCAAAAGCTGGCAAACTTCCATGGAAGCCCTGGATAACCAGGTTCTGGGACTGGAGTGGTTACGAATTGCCATCATCTGGCCATTTCGATTCTTCAGCCCGGTAACAAGAGTGATCGCAACAAAAGAGGTTACAACATTTCTTCGCGACCCGGCGATTTTTTCTCAGATATTCATGGTTGGAGCAATTATACTGGTCTACGGGTACAATCTTTCAATTCTTCCGTTAAAGGATATTCCCAGTTTGTACAGTGGCGAATTGAATGACACTCTCGTATTTTTAAACGGGCCATTTATCGGCTTTATTGTCGCTTCAATCGGAATGAGATTTGTTTACCCGTCTATAAGCATGGAAGGCAGAGCATTCTGGGCCGTTAAATCTTCACCATCCAATCCCAATAAAATTCTTTTTATCAAGCTGTGTATTTATCTGCTGCCAATGCTCTGCATTGGCCTCACTCTCTGTGGCGTTACCAACACAGTATTCAAAGTGTCACACCCCATACTGATATGGCTGAGCTTCATTAACGTCACCCTGATCACTATCGTCATAACCACCCTGGCCATAGGGGTTGGGGCTGTCTATGCTGATTTTGCGGCCGATTCGCCGATAAAAATAGCCGGGTCTTATGGCGGATTTATATACATGACATTGTCGGGCCTTTATATCACAAATCTTCTCGCACTCGAGATGTATCCTATGTATCGTCTTTTCTTCGGACGCTATTATGCAGCAAGGGGATTTTCGGGGCTCACCCTGATAGGAATATGCGGCATTATACTGCTTTTTTGCACAGCAGCATGGATTTACACCCCTTTTAGAAAGGGATTGGAAAGTATCGAAAATTATGAACCAGAATGAAACTGTTATAAAATTTTCAGAAATAAAAAAAATGTATGGAGATTTCACTGCTCTAAAAAAGCTCGATCTTGAAATTTTTAAAGGGGAGCTTTTCGGTTTTTTAGGCCCTAATGGTGCGGGAAAAACGACTCTGATAAGAATTCTGACAGGCATTATCCGCCCAACCTCAGGAAAAATTTTTATTGGTCCATTTGATCTATACGCTCAGCCTGAAAAAGCAAAAGCCATGCTCGGTTACGTTCCTGACCGCCCCTACCTTTATGAAAAGCTCACTCCACTTGAATATTTTGACTTCATGGGTGGGTTGTATGATGTTGCCAGAGAGAGAATACTCAGCAAAGGCGAAGAAATGCTGCGACTTTTCGACTTATGGGATCGCAAAAACGAGCTTATAGAAAGTTTTTCGCATGGAATGAAACAAAAAGTTGCAATGAGCGCGGCAATTCTGCATGATCCGGATATATATGTCGTCGATGAGCCAACAGTGGGACTTGATCCCAAAAGCGTCAAGCTGGCTAAAGACTATTTTCAGCGTCTTGTTGCCGCTGGCAAAACAGTCTTTTTGACCACCCACACGCTTTCGGTTGCCCAAGACCTCTGTAACCGCATAGCAATAATCAGAAATGGCGAAATTATTGCTCTCGGCAATCTTAACGAACTGCAAAACCAGGCCAGTATGCCAGGAAATGACCTGGAGAGCGTTTTTCTTAAAATCACAGAAGAAGAGCAGGCGTTTTACCCTCAAAACGAACAATGACTCACCCACCCCACTCTCACAGCGGGTACAGGCTTTCGCCGGCAATGGCGCTCTTTTTGTTGCTGACAATAAATCTCGCCTGGGGTTCATCTTATGCTGTAGCCAAATATGCACTTGTTGTAATCCCTGCATCGACGCTGGCATTCATCAGATTTTTTGTTGGCGGCTTCTTTTTGATGCTCATCCCTTCTCCGCGCCACGGCAAACTCAGCAGTAAAGACTGGAAGGACATATTTTTAATTGGTTCTTTCGGCCTTGCAATATCAAATGCCCTGTTAAACCTCGGGCTACAGATGACTTCATCAACCAAAACAGCCATAGCAGCTTCACTAGAGCCAATTTTTACGATTATTCTAGCTGCATGGCTTTTAAAAGAGGTGCTGCAACGACGAACCATCTATGCTACGGTTGTATCAATCAGTGGCGCTTTTATTCTAATGCTTGGGCAAAAATCTATCGCGCAACTTGCAGCAGAGCTTGCAGCCTCCGGAGAATTCATGGGAGACCTTCTGGTGATTTTATCTATTCTCACCACCGCACTTTATTCTGTTCTCATGAAACCTGTGGCACAGAAACTTGGCGCAATAAGGGCCACGGCTTACGGTTTTTTCATGGGTTCCGCGCTGCTCAGCCCGATTGTTTATCTTGAACTGTCACAATTATGGCCCCTTAACTTCACAAAAGAATCACTTCTTGCGATAATATTTTTAGGAGTTATCTGCAATGCAGTTGGCTATGCTCTCTGGAACGTAATTCTCAAATACACAGATGCCGGGGTCATGTCAGTTACTCTCTATGCGCAACCGGTGGGAGGCGTTCTCACCGGCTGGCTATGGCTTGGCGAAAGTCTTACCGTAGTCGGAGTTTTTGGAGCAATACTGATTTTCATCGGAATGTGGCTGCTTCCAGGAGAACCGGCAGATTGAATTTAAATGTATTGTTTTGAAGCCCATAGATGCGACAAGCCCGATTGCCCTGTAAAACAAAAACAGGTAGTGCGTTGCTGGCAGTTTTTTGCGGAGTTTTTAAAACGTTCTCCAACACAAGAAGACTGCCCCTATGCTCCCTGCGAAAAGTGCAATTATCGCCTCGGATGGGAAATCGGTCTTATTAATGAAGACATGTTTCCAACCGAGCCTGCCCCCACGCCGGAAGCGCTGACCCCAAGTTCAGAAGAAAAACCGGAAAAAAAAGACAGCGAAATTGAAATACCAGAAACGATTCAGCCAAGCCCTGAAAAACAGAAAACACCAGAAAAAGAGAATGAAAACATTGGGCAACCCGGCATGCGCTTCTGTTATGAATTGCTTGATTGCCCTAACCCTGTA
>SABV01000404.1 GCA_009928855.1 Erysipelotrichia bacterium
CTGCTGGCTATTCCCGCTTTAATCATGAACTTTTCTTTACAAAATTCAACTTCGCTCATGCAGCAGGAATATGAAAAACAGCTGACGAGAAAACTAGAACAAGAGCTTGATTCACAGTCACAGACGAACAACATCACCTTCGAAGCCGTTCAAAACCTGACGTTTTTTATGCAACAGGCCAATCAGATAAAATATCTTACAGAAGCCGGCGCAGCAAAAGATCAACTGGTGTCTTTGCTGGCATCATATTCAGCCAGCCTTCACTCTACGACAGGTTTCTCGTGCGAAACCAGTGTTGCCGTGAACTGCGATGGTGTTACCAGACTTATATCTTACAACAATGGTCATAAAGTCGAAAACAACGGCCTGGAAAAACTAACCGCACTGATGATGCAGTTTCAACTGGCTCTTCATAACAAAGTGCCGACTCTGCCTATATTAGAAGCTCTGAAACAGCTTTTAAACAGTGAGTTCAAAATCTTTTTCAATCTTTATTTTTTTAAAACAGAGTTCACAGATGATATAAATCGTATAGTTCTGCGCGAAACCGGCTCTTTTAAAACACTGATAACAATATACCGACAAAATGCTTATGTAATGAACGCGCTTTTTGACCTGAGCAAAGTAACCAACGAATACCTCGCACAACTCAAGACAGCATTATGGAAAAGTCACGAAACAGGGCTTATTTGTGTCACCACAGATCAGAAGAAGAAAATTTTCAGCTCAAGTTATTTTTATGACAAGCCCGAACTGTTAAGAGCAATAATACAAACAATAACCTCTGCAGACTCACATAAAAATAATCTCAGATTCAAAATCGCCGATCACATCATTCTTGCCGCAGACAATGATCCGAAAAGACCATATAGAGTAATAACAACAGCAAAATCACCCAGCATAAAAACACAATCACATCTTCTTTTACTGCCCTATCTGTTTGCGATTCTGAGCCTAAGCCTTCTTAAACTTATCGTTGAGGCCGTTATATTTGACCGCACCATTCAAATATCACTCAGAAACTTCATCATCGGAATCTTCATTCTGGTGGCAATGCTGCCTCTGCTCAGCTCTATCTATATCAGCAACGAATACGTGGTTTCAAGCTTCAAACGCGAAAAAAACAGAGCAGCCGTGGATCTATCAAATCAACTGTTGAATCTGGACCTCGAAACATTTACCGCGCTCAGAAACTCGATAAACAAGTTAAAAAGTCTGAACTCAGTCGAAACAATAGCTGCATTCGCAGAGATGCCCCCAAACACAGAGATTACCACAATGATGGAGGCCGTTTTAAACAAATTGCTGCGTATAAATCAAAAACCTCTATTTTCAGAAGTCTGGATCTATGAAGAAGGGCAAACTTCTCTTTTTGGCCTTGAACTTAGAAACTCTCTTAAATACGTGGTAACCCCCAATAACAAAAACATTATGGACGAAATATTCATACCCAAATTCAGAGAGTATCTTGCCCAAAACCGCAATGCCGGCGAACCTGAAGATCGCGCTAAAAAAAATCAGGCGATAGAACTTAACGAAATTAAATCAGAAATTCTCGATGATATATTGTTAAACCTGTTTGGCGAAAAAACCTATTTTCAGATCCGCGAAAATTTTGGCTCTCTTATCTCTTTTGAATCATGTTTTGACAATAATTCTCTCATAAGCATTCCGATCAAAGAAAACGGCAGAACACGCTATATATTTTCATGGGTATTCAACTCTTCAGAGATAAAGCGTCACTTTCCAGTTCACAAACTCAGCACCGAAGAAGATAAGCCGGTCATCATCAACGTATTCGGCAGCGAGAAGGTGTTCGAATCCCTACCTGAAAAAATAAACATTCTTAAAAAGAAGTTTCCGACCCTTATGAAGCTGGCGCTGCAATCGCACATATCTTCATCACGCCAGGTAATGCAGGAAAACCTCGCAAGCGGTTCAGCAAGCTTCGAAACCCACCCGGCCAGGCATTCTGGCTATATTATATGCGGTCAGATCAATACCAGAAGTCTTGAAGCCATACAATCAGAACTTGGCAACCAGGCCCTGCGCCACCTTCTGGCAATTACGGCTGCCGGCCTTGTTTTTGCTCTGCTGACATCGCTCTACTTCACCATACCGATAAAACATCTGACAGAAGGCACCCGGGCAATAATCGATGGCGATTACAGCATCAGAGTCGGCAGCGACCACCCGGACGAATTTGCCACTGCAGCCATAGCATTTAACAAGATGGCAATCGCTCTCGAAGAGGGAAAACTGCTAAGCAGCTTTGTATCAGACAGTGTCAAAGCCATTGCCGCCCAAACTTCGAACGATCTCGGCGCTTCAGCAACGCTGACAACGGCAACGATACTATTTTCCAGCATCAAAAATTTTTCAGACATGCAAAAATCATTTGAGCCAGAAAAGGTTTTTGCCGCCATGCAGGCTCATTTATCATCGGCAGTCGCTGCTACAAACCTTTTTGGCGGCGAAATAGACAAAATGATTGAGGATAAAGTCATGATCGTATTTGCGGCAGAGGGTTCGACACGGTCAGAACAATCAGCCGCCGCGATAAAAGCTGCTCTGCACATCAGCAGTATCATGAGCAAAGAGTCAGAAATTATTACCGCTGCCGGCATTAACACCGGAGAGGTTGTTTCGGGCGTTATGGGAGCGGCAAACGTAAGACTCTCAAAAACCGTAGCCGGCGACCCCGTAAACCTGGCCGCCCGTCTTGCAGCAGAAGCGGGCAAGCTAAGCCATGGAGGGATAGTGATTTCCGGGCAGGTATGCGAGCATCTGCCCGCCGGATACTCGGCGGCAAAACTGCCAATAAACACAGTAAAAGGCAAAACCCAGACCATAGAAGCCTATCTGCTGCAATAGAAAGGAAGAGAACATGAAACAATC
>SABV01000405.1 GCA_009928855.1 Erysipelotrichia bacterium
ATTACCCCGAGACAGCAAAGAAAAGATTTTTACAAGATTTGCAACTGTGGTAACATATTTCGAAATTAAATTAACAGAGGCTTATTTTGAAAAATTCGTTTTTGGCTTTCGCAGCATTGTTTGCATCTTGTTTTATAGCACTATCAGGCGTTTATGCCGACGAACCATGGGAGCTTTCACCCCCGGGCGGAGCTGATATACGTCAGGGCGCATTTGCACGCCAGGAACACCTCGAACTGCATGTGCCAGAATCGTTTGAAGGCCGCACCGCTATCGAACGCCGCACTACTGTAGGCGGCGAAATCAGCAACCGGGTGCGCTATTCACATACTGAGAGCGACGTAGAGCTGCGTGGCACCGCCACCGTTTTCGATTTTGAATACAGTCAGGATGTTCTCGATATTCAAATCTTCAGGTCTGAACAAACACACCCTGGCGGAAACTCCTGCATGGACTGCCACGGTGGTCAGGCAAAGCGCACTACTGCAATTATCGGCATAGAGAAACAGGATCTTGACCCGCACCCCTACCGTCGCGGTGGCGCCACTATTTATCTCGACCCCGCAGAATCGACCTCTTATCGAGGCGAAATAAATCACTGGCTTAGCCCACGCCTCATGGCAAAAGCAGAATATCGTATCGGCCGTCTCAAACAGGGCCGCCACAGTCTTGATGCCAACAGTGCAACCATAGGGGTTGCAGGCACAGCGTGGCATCGACTGACATGGACCGGAGATCTCAATTTTTCAAAAGTTGAAAGCTATAAACAACGCAAAACACTTATCGGCAAAATAAGCTATCGCATTTTTCGTGGTCTCAAACTAAGCGCCGGCGGTGGCGCCTTTCTTGACGGATACACCCAGTTCAGCACAGAAATGTCAGAAATGGGTCTAATGACAACCGGTCTCGAAAAAGATGACCCTGCCCTGCTGCCAACTCTTTTTAACCGACTTAAAGACGATCAGTTTGGCTACTGGCACTTCGGCGCCGAATACGAGCACAAATTTTAATTTACTGGTAACAAAAAACCCGGGCTGCAGGTGCAGCCCGGGTTTTTTATTACTTAACTTATTTTGCCCAGAGAATATGACCAGTGAGCAACGGATGCACGAGGTCGGGATGCGATGGCATAACACGCACTGCCAGACCCATTTTACCGCTTGACTGCAACACAACACCGCCCTTAAATTCTGCGACAGAGCCTTCCTGCTTGACCGCTTCGAGATCGACCATTTCGCCCTGTTTAATGTCGTCAGCGCTCTTCATCTGGCCATGAAAGACCTGAACAAGCACATCAGACGCTTTAAGATGATCAAGATGAACTCTGGCTGTGACTTCGAGAACATCACCAACTTTATGGTCGCTGCCGCCATTGGCTTCAACATGCTCAATTCTTACACGGCTCCATGAATTGCGCACCGTGTCAAGCCAGGCCGCCAGCTGTCTGGCTCTAGCCCGGTCATTAGCAGAAAGAGCGCGATAACGGCGGTCGCCAGGCACATAAAAACGGTCATTATATTCTGCAACCATTCTATTGGTATTAAATACCGGGTTAATTTCCTTCATGCACTGCTTCATCATGGTGATCCAGCGACGCGGCAAATGGTCGCTCGAAAGGTCGTAGAAAGTCGGAACAACTTCCTTTTCAAGCAATTCATAAAGAGAATTAGCTTCAACTTCATCTTGATATTCAGAATTCTCAAATTCTTCGCGTGTGCCTATTGCCCAGCCAATGCCGGGAGTATAAGCTTCATCCCACCATCCATCAAGAATAGAAAGATTCAAAACGCCATTGGCCGCAGCCTTCATGCCAGAAGTTCCGCTGGCTTCCTGTGGACGGCGCGGGTTGTTAAGCCACACATCTACGCCCTGAACCAGATAACGCGCGACAACAACGTCATAATCTTCGATAAAGACGATATGGCGACGCAGACGTTCGTCGTTGCTTTCTTTGACGATTTCTTTGATATAATTTTTGCCCGGCTCATCTTTCGGGTGAGCCTTACCGGCGACGATAATCTGAATCGGCCGATCTTTATTGGTAAGAATTCGAATCAGGCGCTCTTTGTCTTTAAACAGCAGTGTCGCACGTTTGTAAGTGGCAAAACGTCTGGCAAAACCAATTGTCAGAGCTTCAGGATTCAGAACTTCCTGGGCACGGGCAATTTCAGAAGAAGGCGCATTGCGATTTCTCAATTGTTTTTCGAGTCTGCTGCGAGCGAAGGCTACAAGACGCTCACGACGTCTTTCGTGAGTCCGCCAGAGTTCTTCCATCGGAATCATGTCTATCTTTTGCCATACCGTCTGATCGCCGGGGTTCATAACCCAGCGAGGGCCAAGATAGCGATCGAAAAGTGCCGACATTTCCTGTGAGGCATAAGATCTGGTATGAACCCCGTTAGTGATTGACTTGATCGGGATTTCCTGAAACGGCACTGCGGGATAAAGATCGCCCCACATTTTGCGCGAAACTTCACCATGCAATTTGCTGACGCCGTTAGCTTCACCGCAAAGGTTGAGAGCGCAGACCGCCATAGAGAAACCGTCACCTTTGGGGGTATTGGTTTGCCAGCCAAGATCAAGAAATTCCTGCCAGCTGATACCAAGATTCGAATAATACTGAGAAAAATATTTTTCCATCAGTTCTTTTGAAAATACGTCAATACCTGCAGGCACAGGAGTGTGCGTAGTAAAAACGTTACCAGAGCGGGTCAGTTCAAGTGCTTCTCTGAAGCTCATCTGGTGGCGATCCATGGCTACTGCGATTCTTTCGAGAGCCAGAAAAGCAGAATGGCCTTCATTCATGTGATAAACACACGGATGAAGATCAAGAGCATGCAAAGCTCGCAAACCACCAATGCCGAGAACCAGTTCCTGCATAATGCGGGTTTCAGTG
>SABV01000406.1 GCA_009928855.1 Erysipelotrichia bacterium
GGCATCTTGAACTCAGCGATTGTGACATGATGAGTTTTTGCCAGAACGTGCGCTGCTCTTTAAGAACAAAGTTTTTTCTGCTATTATTGGTTTATCAATGCTGAGAGGTATTCATGAAAAAGAACGAAAAAATTATTAGTCTGGCGATGGCCGCTATGCTCGCAATGAACAGCAATCAGGCCATTTCTGAAGAAACCTCCGATTCTTCTTTTGACGAAGCGCAATCTGCAACTGCCACAAATACCGGCGCCATAAATAGTGCTCTTGATCGCCAAAAGCTTGTTGACGCGCTGAAAAGCATGAAGAATAAACCCGAAGAGATCAACTTTCATTCGGCCATGTGTTACAAAATGGCCATGCCCCCGGCTGTTTATGAATATACATGCCCTGATTGCGGTCAGATAAGCACGCATAAATACCAGAGCATTGCCGGAAGACTGTCTCGTCAGATCGCCAGCGTGCGTCGGTCTCTGCCAAATCTGCCGGTCAAAATAAGCGTTAACGAAACCGCTTTGTGCCAGAAGTGCAGCAAAACTGGTCAGCCCGAATTGGCTTTTACAACCAATTGTGGTAATTGCGCAGCCACCTTTACCTGGAAAATTACCAGTGACAAAGAGCTTGCCAAGCTTGACTGGCTTTTTCTGGATTACCCTGTTAAATCTATTTCTTCTGGTCCTGGCAGAGGCAAAACTATCGACCCAGACAAGGTTAGAGAGATGGTTGAGTTCGTTTCGGGTTGCTTCTTCTGCCCCGAATGTATCGAAAAATTACAGCTGAACTACAAAGACTGAACATGGAAAAGAGTTTCCCTGACCTGTCTATACCGAAAACGGCGGTGCTTGAACTCACCGGTCGGTGTAACCACAGGTGTGTGTTCTGTTCAACCCCATGGGACGCAGATTCGCCTGTCACCAATAAATTTAACTGCTCCGGCGAAATGACCACTGAAGCATGGCATGAATGTATCGATTTTATGGTCGAAAAAAACGTCTATGGCTTTGCTTTTACCGGCGGCGAGCCATTCTTGCGCCATGATCTGTTTGAACTTATCGACTATGTGAGATGTCGCAGGGCAAAACATCCTGAATTTGATGAAGATGGCAAGGTTTGCGGGTCTGTTGAAAAGCCTCTTGAACTTACGATTATCACCAATGGCCGCCTGATTGATGAAGAGCATGCCACTCTTCTCAAGGGAAAGGTTGATGCGGTCGTCGTGAGCTTGCCGGGTCTCAAATCTTATGCTGAACTTACAGGGGGTGGTGACCCTTCCAGAGCGCTACGGGCAATCACTTTGCTTTCGCAACACCAGGTGCCTGTTGTCGTCAGCGTATGTGTTACGACAAAGAACCTGCCTGAATTGTTCGAAAATATTTCGGCCGGATTTCTGGCGGGAGCCGATCAGCTATTACTGAACCGCTTTTTGCCAGGTGGTCGCGGCACCATTCACCGTGAATTATGTCTGTCTGCCGATCAGATCAGGCAAATGCTGAAAATTGCCGATGAAGTCTGCGTCGCCGCCAACCGCTATGGTTCAGTTGGCACTGAATTGCCATTATGTCTGTGCGATGAAGAGTTCAAAATGCTGACCGTCGGCACGCAATGCGCCGGTGGTGTTGAATTCTTTGCGGTTGCCCCTGACGGCAGTGTCAGGCCATGCAACCATTCTCCGGTAAATCTCGGAGATTATCGTGAACTCGACAGGGCCATTGCCTCAGAATATTGGCAGACTTTCAAAAATCGCGACTATCTGCCCAAAATGTGCAGCAAATGCCGGTATGTGCTTAAATGTGACGGCGGGTGTCGGGAAGCTGCACACATTGTCGGTGGTGCGCTGAATTCGTGCGACCCGGTTTTTTTATAAGTCAGGCAGGCTTTTGAGAGCCCTCATCACGACATGCTCATAGATTGCATTTTCGTTCAGAACAATCTATATTGGTGGTGTAGTTTGCAGTAAAAGGTTGGTGCCAGGTAATATGGATGTTTTTTTTAAGCCGGTTCTTGTTTTTATAGTGGTTATCGGTATTTTTTTCTATATTCTTTCTAACAGCAACACCATCGAGACGAAAACTGAAGTTGTAACTTCCGCAAGCGGAATGCCGATGCAAAACACAAGTTATATTTTCCATTGGGATCGCTTCGGCGCCTATGTTAAAAATACGCCGCGCCGAATAAAAAAATACGTGAGCGGTTCAAGGTGAAGATGCCGTCAAGATAGATACAGCGCGATGTGGTGGTAAGAAAAACGGGCAAGAGCAGTAGCGCTATATATGACCGAAGCAACGCATATAAGAAAAAATGTGGTTTCCTGAATCTTCGTGCCATCGTTCTTTTTCAGGTTGGTCAGTGTCTGCGGTATTAAAATTCGGCATAAAAAAAGCATGATTACCTGTGAAGCCATGCAGATAAGTTTTAAAGACATGGCGGGCGGGTGTGTTTCGGGCACGAACAGGGTATTGAAGAGCAGAAGAAAAATCAGCAAAAATCGTGTAAGAATACCGCTGAAACCACCAGATTGCGAATTGTCAGAAGGTATCTGCTCTGTTGGTTCACTGCCTTTATCGGGGCGAAAAGCAAGAATGCCCCAGTAAAGAAGAAGAATGACAAAAATCAGCGGGGTATTCACCAGGTAGAGAGTGCCAAGCAGAGCGAACCCTTCTGCTGTGCCCTCAAGACTGCTGCCTGGGGAATACTCATGAAGCAGCATTGATGGTGTAACCAAAAGCGCAGCCAGCAAAATAGAGTAGAAAAATATTTTGAAGAGATAATAGCGCTGTGTCTGCTTTTGCATGATTGATGTGTTGTTTATTTGTGAAACCGGACTTCTGCAGTGTTGTCCTGCTGGGTAAACCTTGGGTTATCCGGATCTTCTGGAGTGTCGAGCATTTTGGATGGTT
>SABV01000069.1 GCA_009928855.1 Erysipelotrichia bacterium
CCATGCAACACAACCCGATTTCCACCGAGGTCCTTGAGCTTTTCGGCCCAGGATTCTGTTATCACACAAAGGCCCTTGTCACGCTTGCCAAGACGATCTTCTTTTATATAAACCTTATCATTCTTAACCAGAATTTCTCCGCGAACAGTTTCTTCTTGAGTCCAGATTTTTAAGGGCTCTTCTGGCTTTTTCTCTTTTTTGCGGCGGCGATTTTTGTCTTTGTCTGTTTTTTCGCTTTCGGGCAGATAAGAGCCTGGATTTTTAACTTTTTTAACTGACTGGGCTGTCCAGAGCAATACAGTTGGCAGATGCTGTTTAACGCTATCGGAAGCAGCAGCATCGGTTTTAAGTTCGTATTCGGTAGCAATATTACCGATAAGCTGTGCTTCGATAACATGACCATAGTTTATTTCACCACGATTCCGGCGACTGCGGCTGTCTCTGTATTCGCGTGGCAGATCAAAACTTACCCAGCTTCCAGACGCAACTGGCAATTCAGCCGTTTCAGAACCAACAATCTGCAATATCCTCATGCTGACCCTGTTGCGATAAATAGATTCAACTTTTCCAACAGCAGTAAATTCAACAATAGAAGACGCGTAAAGAGTGACTCCCATAGATATAACCAAAACGCATACCAGAGCTGAATAAATGAGAGTCTGGCGGGCAACTGAATTCGTCTGCATTGGGTTCTCCTGCAATAATTTAAGTTCCAGAATTTATACCATAACTTGTAAGCACAAGCAAAATCAACCTGCAAAAAGCGTTAAAAAGACGGGCTGCTGGGAATATTTATCAACGAAGCTTCAAGCTGCTGCGAAGCACTCAGATCGGCGGCGGGGCAAGAAGCATACATCGGCAGTCTGTTCATGAGATTCCAGACTGGTCTTGCCATAATTCCAGCGTCATTCAGGTGCTTGAGCAATCCATTTCTCAGTTCTATGGAAGGATTATTCAGAATAATGGCGTTAAGCCAGTAATTGCTTTTCACGCCATCCATTTCTGTAAAAAAGCGCAGTTCTTTTACGGGGGAAAACTCAGATTTATAACGACTCGCCAGCACACGTTTCTTCATAACGATATCGGAAAGCTGTTCGAGCTGGGCGCAACCCAGGGCTGCATTCAGATTCGGCAATCTATAATTATAAGCAACACAGTCATGAAAGTATTCCCACGGATGAACGACTTTACCCGTAGTGGTAAGATGTCGGGCCCTTTTGGCAAGGGCATCATCATTAGTCAGAATAGCCCCGCCCCCACCGGTAGTTATGGTCTTGTTGCCGTTAAAACTCAGCGCTGACAACAAGCCATGATTACCAACGTGTCTGCCATGATATGCAGATCCAATAGCTTCTGCGGCATCTTCGATAAACTTCAGCGCATAGCGATCTGCGATCTGCTTCAACTCATCGAGGTGCGAAGGATGCCCGAAAGTATGCATGACCACAATGGCTCGAATTGGGCGCCCCGTCTCTCTGTTAAAACACTCGCCATCTCTAACTTCTGCGATTTTTTCGAGGTGGGCCTGTAATTTTTCAGGGCATATTCCCATGGATAATGGAGAAACATCCACAAAATGAGGAATAGCATTACAATACGAAATGGCATTGGCGGCAGCTACAAAGGTCAGGGCTGGTGTCAGAATCTCATCACCCGTTCTGGTTCCTGCGAGTAGAAGACAAATATGAAGAGCAGCCGTGCCGTTTATCGTTGCAATCGCGTGTTTTGCACCGGTGGTTCGGCTTATGAGTTCTTCAAAAAGATTAACGTATTTACCGACCGTAGACACCCAGTTAGTGTCAATGCAGTCGGCCACATACTGTCTTTCATTGCCGTTAAAAAATGGCTCATGCAGCACAACCGGACCGTGGCTGATCCCGGCTGCACGCCTGATAATCTGCTCAATTTTTTCCGAGAGCCTAATCGGCATGGCAACACCTCTGTCTGAAACATGAAAACAGATTATAACACACTATCAATTCTTGACCACTCAGATTTTATTGTTATAAATTTTGACATGGCTGGTGTCGGATGATATAATCCACAATTCCGGGCGCCTCTGGATATTCTCTAAGGCGCATCGCGAGTAATTATCAAGACAGACTGAAGAGGTGACGGCAGCATGTCCAATGAAAGTTTCATGTCAATGCGATGGCTCAGACTCCACATCAAAGAAATAATCTGGGTAACAGTGCTTCTGTTTGTTGGCTCGATTTTTGTAATCGGCTACGGAACAAGCAGAGCAATACAACAACAGGAAGAGCGAAAGAAACAGGCCGACGAGTCAGAAAAACGCGCAGAAGCCCAGCGCAGCTCTATTCCGCGTCATCTGCAGGAAAAACAGAATCTGCCGATCGCACACGTTTCTTACCCGACACAGACAGCGTCACTGACAACGGTTATTGACGTAAAAACTCTCTGGCGCTCAGTTAAAGATGCTCCCGAATACCAGCAACTTGCTGAAATGCCAGCCGGCATCAAAGATTTCTACGGCAATATGCTCAAAGAAAGAGCACTGGAAAGCCTGATTTCCATGTCACTTCTTGAGTTATACGCAAGAGCGCATGACATAAAACCACAACTGACTGCCCAGGCCATTGTTGAAAGAGACAGGCAGCAGATCTCGCCAATCGAATTCAACAGAAAACTGCGCCAGGCAGGTCTGTCTGTTGACGAATACGGCAACGAAAGGCTTAAGCAACTTACCTTTCAGACTGTAGCCCAACAGGTCATGGCGCCAATTCCTCCGGCAAGCGCAACAGAAGACTTTATTAAAAGCTATTACGAAGCCAATAAAGACCGATTCAAACAAGATGACCAGGTAAGCTTCAGCCACCTTCTCATCTCACCAGCTGACTTTGCAGGCAAAGCCGAAATCACCGAAGAACAGATAAAAAACTATTTTGATGCCAACAGAATTAAATTCATGAGCTCAAAGAGACTTTCTGTATCTCATATCATGATTAAACACAATGATCCGGCCTACCTGAACAACATTGTTGTCAGCGAAAAAGATCTTAGAGCACGCTACAGCGACAACCTCGATCGCTTTAAAACTCCAGAAAAAGTTCAGGCGCGCCACATTCTTATCAAGCCCAGAAATACATTTGATCATGATTTTGCCAACTTCAAAATCAACCTGCGCAACTTTGCCACCAAAGAAGCTGACAACAAAATCCTGTTCACGTTCGACGCCGGAATCGCAGCCATTAAGGCAGGCGCTAATATTGGTTTCGATGCATTCGCATTGACAACTACAGATGGCACAGTGCTTTATCCTGATGCAGCAAGCATGGAAAAAGCCGAAAAAGGCATCGAACTTCCCTTCACCGGCTCAACCAAAGCGGCCATCAATGGCCAGATCGCCATATATGCTGACGTAAACACACTGCCGGCAAGCCTTCAGGTAAAAGATGGTTCTACGACCACCACATTCGACGTCTCAGCCGCTTTTGACGAAGAAAAAGCTTTTGAAGCCGCCAAAAACGAAATAGACGCAATACTTGCAAGACTCAACGCTGGTGAAGATTTTGCAAAGCTTGCAGAAAAACATTCTCAGGATACCGGTTCAGCACAAAAAGGCGGAGATCTTGGAGAATTTGCACGTGGCGCTATGGTTAAACCCTTTGAAGACGCCGCTTTCGCAACCACTATTGGCAAAATAGCCGGCCCGGTAAGAACTCAGTTTGGCTATCACCTGATCAAGGTCGAAAACAAACTCTCAGAAAAAGTAAGAACATTTGAAGAAGTTAAAAATGAGCTGACTAATGAAGTAAAAGCCATGCAGGCCGAACTGAATGCAGCCTCTACTCTCGAAACTGTTAAGCAGAAAGTGGCCCAGGGAAGCGAAGAATTCGCCGCTCTCGTAAAAGTGCATTCTCTCGGCAGCTCTCGCAAAGATAACGGCAAACTGCCCGTTTTCTTCAGCGGTGAAATTACCGAAGACTATTCTGCTGACCAGCAGAAAATTCTGCAGGAAGAAATCTGTGATAACAGCCCGGTTATAAGCAAAGCAATAGAAACCGCCCTATTCAGCCTTGAAACCGGCGAATTAAGTGAAGTAATACAAACCTCTAACGCTTTTCACCTGTTCAAACTCGAAGGCATTCTTGAGCCAGTACAGCTTTCTCTCACACCAACTCTTAAGAGCACTATCCGCAGCATTCTCGAAAAAGAAGAACAGGAAAAGATGGCCAAGGCTGCGGCAGAACAGCTAAAATCAGCTAACCCATCTGCCTCTGTAGCAGAACTGGCAAAATCTCACAAGAAAAACGACAAAGAAGCCAAAATCAAATTCGGCCCATTGCCCATATCTGCAAATCCCGGCTTTTCAAGCTATTCTCTTTCTGATGGCGCTGGCATCTTCTCTGACAACGGCCGGACATATCTGCCAGAAATTCATCGCGAACTTCTTAAACTGGCAAAAGAAAACAACTGGCAAGGAAAAATAGCAGGCCCCTTCAAATCTGATCTTGGCTGGCATTTTATTGAAGTCACTGCCTACGAAAGTAATCGTTACGAAAAATACGAAGAAATCAAAAACACAATCAAACGCATTATCACACTTGAGCCTTCAAATGAAGAAATCCAGAAAGAATTTGAAGCCAATAAAGATAAGTTTGATGTTCCGGCCACACGAAAATTAAGACAGATCGTTGTAGCAGAAGAAAAAATTGCGAACGAAATCTATGACAGACTGGATAAGGGCGAAATCTTCGCTCTGCTCGCCAACAAATATTCGATCGATGGCTCTGCCGGCAATGGCGGGTTGATCGCTCCTGTTAAAAAAGGCCAGCTCTCTGAAAACCTCGACAAAGCTGTATGGTCTCTCGAAAAAGGCAAGTTCACCAAACCGATACAAACCTCCTATGGATACGTTATTGCGATGCTTGAAGAAAACGAAGTGCCAGGCGTAAAAGCCTCTCTGACCCCTGATGTAAGCACTCAGCTCAAGAAAAAGCTGCGCAATGACTACCAGGAAGAAGCCTGGAACTATTTCATAAAAGGCCTTAACAACAAGGCTTACGTCATCCGTCATCCGGAAGCGATGGCTGATATCTGATTGTCTTGAATTAGAGGGGCTGCCTCAACAGGGGCGGCCCCTTTTTTTACAGGCAATAAGTCAAACAACAGGAACAACGATATGAGACTGGACAAATATCTTCAGGTTACCGGCCTTATAAAACGCAGGGCATTAGCCAATGAAGCTTGCAAACTTGGCCTGATCAAGGTAAATCAAATTGTCGCCAAGGCAACCAGAGAAATTGCGGTCGGCGACATAATAGACATAACTCTCGCCAAAAGAGAGACAACAATAAAGGTATTGCAGCTCATCCAGGGAAATTCTCTTAAAAAAACAATCCGCGATGAGTATTTCACAATTTTAAAAGATGTTGAGCGACAACAAGACAATGATGAATAAAACCAGACACACCAACAATCCTGATTTTCTAAAAGCAAAAAAATCTCTCGGGCAAAATTTCTGCATAGACGATCGCATACCCGAAGAAATAATAGAAAAGCTTGCTGCAACTACAGAACACCAGATATGGGAAATAGGCCCCGGCAAAGGTGCTCTCACAGAAAGGCTGAGCAAAACAGGGGCAAAACTGCACCTGTTCGAAATAGATGAACGCATGCGAGAAACTCTCGAAAATAATTTCAAAACAGCTCAAATCACGTGGGGTGATTTTCTAGAAATAAAAACAGAAAACTTGCCGGCAGTAACGGCTCCCCTGCTTGTATGCGGTAATCTTCCGTATTACTGCGGCACTCCGATTATAAAAAGATTTTTAGAAAATGGGCCACATGCTGAACGTATAGTTTTTCTACTTCAACAGGAAGTAGCCCAAAAAGCCGCAGCGACACACAACACTGGCGATTATGGCTACCTGTCTGTTCATACGGCTTTTTTTGCAAAAGCCAGCCTTGGCAGAACTTACCCACCTTCTTCATTTGTGCCTCAGCCAAGAGTACACAGCACAATTTTGCAACTGGAGCCGCTGATATTGACTGCGCACGAAAGAGAACGACGCATGCAGGCTCTCAAAAAAATTTCATACATTTTCACCCAGCGCCGCAAAATGGCTCTGCCATTGTTAAAAAAACAGTTCAACGATATATGCTGGGCAGACAGATTCGCCGGCCTCGGCATAGACGAAAAAGCCCGCCCTGAAAATATCTCACCCAGTCAAATGCTTGAGCTGTTTGCGCCGGAGAGCTAACGATCTTTAGCGCCAGCCGGGGTTTCCCTGGCAGTAATAAAACCAGTAAGTTTCTGAACTACCATTCCAGCAAGTGTCAGACCGAATATTGCCGGAAGATAGCTGATTGTGCCCTGTATCATTCTCTCTCGTCCGCGCTGTAACCCTGGCTCTTTCTGATCAGGGGGAATAATCGTGTGAGAATATGGCATTACTGGCGGCTCGATAGAATAAACCACCTGAATTCCGGTTTCGATATTGTGACCTCGCAGCATTTTGCGCACACGTCGCGCCAGGGGGCAAATGGTCGAATGCGAAATATCACCCGTGCGAATTTGCGAAGGATCGATTTTGCCAGCGGCACCCATTGCTGAAAAAACAGGAATATTCAGACGCAGGCAATCTACAAGTAATCTTATCTTGGGATTAAACGAATCAATTGCGTCTACAACGGCAGAAAACTGAGGCGCGAGAATTTTCTCACTGTTGTCTTCGCTGAAAAATTCGTGCAACGCGACAACTTCGCATTCCTGGTTTATAAGAGCCAGGCGTTCTGCCATCACGTCAACCTTAAGTCGACCGATCGTGCTGTTTAAGGCAATACTCTGGCGATTGATATTGGTCGTGTTAACCTGGTCAAAATCGATGATGGTCACCTTACCAATGCCAGCACGAACAAGGGCTTCGGTTGCGTAAGAACCAACACCGCCAAGTCCAAAAACCGCTACATGAGACTGCCTCAATTTTTCGAGCGCCTCAGAGCCAAGAAGCAATTCAGTGCGATGAAATCTGTTGTCCATTTAAATTCCGTTCGGGTGTATAAAAAATCTTGAGTGAGTTTGTGTACAGTATTTTGGCAAATTTTTCAATATCCATGCCAAGAATATTTGCAATCTCACGACCAATTGCAGCAACTACAACCGGCTCGTTATATTTGCCATGCCAGAATGGCGGACACATATCAGGCGCATCGCTTTCAACGAGCAATGAAGAAACCGGAACCTTTGCAAGCAGCTTTTCAAGCTTCAATTTATTGCGCAAACTGCCACCCGAAAGTGAAATAAAGGCACCTCTTTCGACAAAACGCGCGGCCATTTCTGCCGAACCAGACCATGAATGCATAACCCATGGTCGCAAAGGGCACGCTTCAACCAGCATCTCAAATGCTTGCTGATAATGCCCAACAAGGTGAACAATCAACGGCAGAACATGTTTGCGAGCCAATTGCAAATGCCACGCAAAAATTTCTGTCTGCCGTGGCAACGAAACAGTAATGCGGCGATCGAGACCGCATTCGCCGATGGCAACAGGCTCGCAGCCAATATTGCTCCAGGGTTTCATATCTGCTGTGTCTACAGAAGTCGCTGAAATAAAATCAGGATGAATACCCCACGCCGGCAATACCTCAGCAAAATTTGCCAATGCAGCAATATTACCCGGCATACCCCTAACCCCCGGAACCACTATTTTTCTTATTCCCGCCACACGGGCACGCTCAATCACATCTTCCAGTCGCAGTTCAGCAGGCATCATATCGAGATGACAATGAGTATCAAACCACTGCAGCATTTGTTTTTCCGTGTTCAGCATACCTCAACTATAACACCCGACGGCCGCCCAGCAAAGAATTCTATTTTTGTTGAAAGCTGGAAAGCTTTGGAGTATAATACTCGTCTATGATTTCAAGTCTAACTGGTTTTGGGCGTGCAACTTTTACTGACGAAGCGGGGCGCATAGGCGTTGAGCTTAAGTCGGTAAACAACCGTTTTCTGCAGATTGATCTGCATTTGCCTTATGGCTACAACTGGGCCGATGGTCTTATAAGACAACAGCTGAGCAACCGCATTTCAAGAGGCAAGATCTACCTGCATCTTGAAGTTGTCGATTACAACCCCAACCAGGAAGTAATTATCAACCGTCCACTGCTCAAAAAGCTCATCAACCTGAATGAAGAAGTAAGCAAAGAAACAGGCAGGTCTTTGCCGATTGAGTTCGATGGCCTGCTTTCACTTCCGGGCGTCATGAAGGTCGATTCAAAACAGGCTGATAATGACGAAACCTGGAAACGTATTCAACCGGTTCTCAATGAAGCAGTCGAAAATTTTGCAGCAGCCAGAGTTCGTGAAGGCCAGAATCTGGCTGAAGATATGCGCCAACGAAGCAGTCTTCTTGAAGACGCGATTTCTAAAATCGAAACTTTGCTGCCAGAATTCAAACAGCAGTTTATTACAAAGTTTACCGAGCGTATAAACGAGCTTGCCGGCAAAGCTGGCTTTGATGAATCAAGACTCGCGACCGAAATAGCTCTTTGGGCTGACAGAAGCGATGTAAGCGAAGAAATAACCAGATTACGCAGTCATCTTAAAGAGCTCGAAAACATTCTTGTTTCAGACAAACCATCGGGTCGGCGTCTTGATTTCCTGGTCCAGGAACTCAACCGCGAAGCTAATACTTTAAGCAGCAAAATAAGCGATGTGACAATCACACAGCTGGCTCTCGACATTAAATGTGAAATTGAAAAAATTCGTGAACAGGCTCAAAATATTGAATAGGAGCATTGCATGAAAGCTCTTCTGCTGAACATCGGTTTTGGAAACGTGGTAGTGGCTGACCGCATTGTCGCGATTGTCAGCCCTGGTTCTGCTCCGATCAAGCGCCTAAAAGAAGATGCCAAAGAGCAGGGGCGCCTTATCGATGCTACTTACGGCAGAAAAACTCGTGCAATTATTGTTACAGAATCAAATCATGTAATTCTCTCGGCAATAAACCCTGAAACAGCCGCAATGCGAATGATGGGCAAAAAAGTAAGTCATGACATTGGCGAAAGCCACGATGAAGACATCGAAGTTTCAGAACTGGATTCAACGGAGGTTGACGAATGAAATTCCGCTCAAGAACAGAAATCACCAAAAAGATCCCTAACAAGTATGACGCAGTCATAGCTATTTCTAATCGCGTAAAAATGCTTGTTGAAGGCAAAAAGCGTCTCATCGATGAATATGACGAAAATCTGGTAAAAATTGCTATGGAAGAAATAGCTTCAGGAGCCCTTATAGTTGATATCCAGGACAAGGAAAAATAAAACCAGAATACTGATCGTATACGGACAGGGCATTGCCAGCACATTCGCTGTTGAGTTGGCAATGCTTTTTTCTCATGCAGGTTCAGAAGTCAGAGCTGCGCTCATTGACAATGCCGAAGACTGGGTGGCTAAATCCCCGCTGCAACAGATATGCGGGCATTCGGTTTTAAAATCAGATCATCAGCCTAACTGGTATTTTTCTTCGCAAACATTCGATGCAGCACTGGTTATTTCGCCCTCTAATTTTTCTCAGCAACAGTTTATAAGCTCTCTGGCTTCTGACCCGATAATAGACTTTGCTCTCAAACGCAGCAAAACAATCTACATACTACAAAACAAGCAGCTGATGCCAGATGTAGAAGCCTGTAGCTTTCAACACACGGTGTTCACAGAAATCCCCGCACAGCCGTTACAGCTGAATCAGTTCTTTCAAAAAGTTTTTTCTGCCGTAATCGCTGGCCTTGCAGCCCGCAAAAAACTTGAGAAAAAAACTTTTCATATAAACTACAAAGTTCCCAACGCTCTCAAAGCGGTTGTTCCGGCATCACAGACCTGGCTGCGCAAACTTTCAGAAGCTTTTGTTTCGGCAGGTTTTTCTGCGACAGAGGGCTTTATCGATAACCCAGATATTTTTATTGAAGCCTATGATGGCCCGATGATTGATGCCGAAGCAAAATTATATTTTGCCACCCCCGTAGAACAATTAGAACAGGAAAATCAGACTGACGGGCAAAGGCTTATCAGAATCACATTTGTAGCCGGTCACATAAGCGACAACCGCCTAACTCCCACAGAAAAACATATTTTTATCAAACGACTGCCCAACGGCATCAAGCTCTTCGACACCCACGGAACACGCCTGTTTCCTGATGTAACCGGGCATTGTTCATTTGCCAGACTCGCATTATACATCGCCACAAAAATCAGTCACGAGACTGTTGCCGACGCCCCCCCCAGAATATGACGATTTACGCAGAGGTTTCCTTTCCTGACCCGATAGGCGACGGAACCCTGACCTATCATATCCCTGAAGGACAAGAGGCACCTGCAATTGGCGCAAGAGTTGTGGTGCCCTTGCAAAACCGTCGACTGATTGGTTATGTGACAAGGCTTCACGAAAACACGCCTGAATTTAAAACCGTTGCACTCAAAGAAATACTGGATCCGTTGCCGCTCTTCTCGCCTGAGATGATGCGGCTTGCCGCTGAAGTAGCCAGAGACTGCGTCTGCAACATAGGTGAAGTGCTTCATTCAATGCTACCAGGCGGCATAAAACAGAAAATAACCAGAATGGTTCGGTGCAGCGCAACCTGCGATGACACTTCAGAGGCTATTTGCTGGCTGCAAAACCATGGCTGGGTTACCCATACCGCCTTCTGCGAAAAATTCAACATAACGCCATCTTTGTTAAATAATCTGCTTACCAGGGGCCTGATAGAAATTTCTCACAGCATTTCGGCCTCTCAGGGCCCCAAATTGATCACCGTGCTCAAAGTCAACCCGGATAAACCCGTCGAGCCAGAGAAGCTCACCCCAAAAGAAAAACAGACCCTGCAAACGCTGATGACCTTCTCGTCTGCACCCACCGCCGCATTTCTGGCGCGCACGGCCGGCGTCAGCAGCGCCCCGATAAACCAGCTTAAGAAAAAGGGTCTGATCATCGAAATAGAAGAACGGGTAATGCGCCAGGTTGCAACAGAAGACTATTATCAACGCGAAGCAACGCCACCACCCCAGCTTTCTGCTGACCAGCAGCGCGTGATTGACGAGATTCACACGGCCTTTTCTTCTGATCACAAACCAGTTCTTGTCAGAGGGGTCACCTGTTCTGGCAAAACCGAAGTTTATCTTCGCTGGGTAGCCGAAATACTGGCTTTAAAGCGCACCGCCATAGTTCTTGTACCAGAAATCTCTCTGACCCCACAGATGATGAAACGCTTCACCGACCGATTTGGCGCATCGGTAGCAATTCTGCACAGTAAGTTGTCAGACGGCGAACGCTTCGATCAGTGGGAAAAAATCCGACGTGGTATCTGCCCCGTCGTAGTCGGTGCCCGCTCAGCCGTTTTTGCGCCCCTGCCACGCCTCGGCACCATAATTCTCGACGAAGAAGGAGAACCATCCTTTAAGCAGGGCGATTCACCGCGTTACCATGCCAGAGAAGTTGCCCGCCGACGCTGCCAGATCGAAAACGCCCAGCTGGTAATGGGTTCGGCAACACCAACCGTCGATTCTTTCCACCTCTGTTCTTTGGGTGAATACCGACTGGTAGAAATGAACTCGCGAGTCAGCGACCGATTTCCGCCACAGGTAAAGGTTGTAGACATGCGCCATGAGCTGGTCACTAAAAAAAATCGCTCAATTTTTTCGACAGCCCTGACTCAGGCCGTTGCTCAGACTCTCAAAAATCATAAACAGGCGATACTTTTTCTCAACCGACGTGGCTTCTCGAGCTTTGTATTCTGCCGTGAATGCGGAGAAGCCATAGAGTGCTCAAAATGCAACGTCTCGCTCGTATACCATACCGGCAGCCAGATCATGCGTTGTCACTACTGCGGCGAAATGCAAACTGTTCCGCAAATCTGCCCCAAATGCCAAAGTCGCGCAATCAAGTTTTTTGGAGCGGGCACTCAACGGGTTGAAGCTGAAGCAAAAAGATATTTTCCAACAGCCAGAATACAAAGACTGGACTCTGACAGCGTTTCAACCAAAGGCAGCATGGAAGACATTCTCGACCGTTTTGGCAGGGGCGAAATCGACATTCTCATCGGAACCCAGATGGTTGCAAAGGGTCTGGATTTTCCAAACGTCACACTGGTCGGCATTCTCGCAGCAGACAGTCTCTTGCGAGTGCCTGACTTCAGGGCTTCTGAACGCAATTTTTCTCTTCTGGCACAGGTTTCAGGTCGCGCCGGGCGCGGTGATACCCCCGGAGAAGTAATATTACAAACCTATTACCCTGAGCATCATTCGATAAGACACGCTCTGACCGAGAATTACCACGGTTTCTTCGCCGAAGAATCCAAAATGAGACGCGAAACGATGTTTCCACCATTCGTTGAGCTGGCCTCCTTTATCGTGTCATCAGAGAACCAGCAGCGAGCCCAAACTACGGCCCAAAACCTGCATGACCTTTTTGCTGCACAATCGGAGGTTGGTGACAACATGCTTTTGGGGCCAGTTCCGGCATCTATAGAAAAGATTAATGGCAGATTCAGATACCAGTTGATGCTTAAAATGCAGAACCTGACTCAGCTTACCAATACCGTGAAAGACGTGGTCGGACAACTGAAGAAACCGGGTGACACAAGATTGAGCATCGACATAAATCCATTTTTCATGCTTTAATCGTCACTTCAGGCAAAAAAATCACTCCATCCGCCTTATGATTATGTTATATTATTTGAGGAGCAGCGACATGCTTGCCCAAGCTTTATCAAACCATTGCCACAACAGGAGGGGCTATGAAATACCGAGTATTGCATTATGGCGAAGAACCACTGAGAGCAGCCTCCGAGCCAGTTAAAGAAATCAACAATGATATACGCAAACTTGTAGATGACATGTTCGAAACGATGTACGAATCAAAAGGTGTCGGTCTTGCTGCCCCACAGGTTGGTGTTAACCTTCGTCTTGCAGTGATAGATACTGGCGACGACCCGCTCGTATTGATCAATCCAGAAATAATAAAAACTTCCGGCAAAGAAACCTGCGACGAAGGCTGCCTGTCGCTCCCCGGCCTCTCTGAAAAAGTAGAAAGAGCGAAAAAGGTCGTTGCTGAAGCCACAGACATTGATGGCGCCAGATACGAAATAGAAGCTGAAGATCTATTGGCAAGAGCTATCCAGCATGAACTGGATCACCTCGACGGCATCCTCTTCATAGACAGAATTTCCAAGGCAAGAAAACTGCAGATTAAACATGAACTCGAACTGATCAAACAGGGCGAATCACTCTACGACGACGATGCAGAAGAAGACTCAGGAGAAACTCTCTGATGAACACCGAGCCCTTAAGAATAGTTTTTATGGGCTGCCCTGATTTTGCTATACCAAGTCTTAAGATCCTTTCAGAAGATCCTGAATTTAAAATAGTTGCGGTCTACTGTATGCCAGATCGACCAAAAGGCCGAGGGAAAAAGCCCTCGCCCACCCCGGTCAAAACCTTTGCCACAGAACACGACTATGTAGTGCAAACCCCCGCAACCTTCCGCAATTCTCCCGCCGAAATTGAAGCTTTAAAAGCATTTTCCCCTGATTATATCGTCGTCGTAGCTTACGGGCTCATTTTACCGCAAGCCATACTCGACATACCCAGAATCGCGGCAATCAATCTTCACGCCTCTATTCTACCTGAATTCAGAGGGCCATCACCAATTCACCAGGCCATACTTGCAGGCAAAAGCAAAACAGGAAACACTGTCATGCTCATGAGCAAGGGCATGGACGAGGGAGACATTCTTTCTGTCGCTGAAATGCCAATAAATGATAGCGACGATTTTGCCGCGCTCCACGATCGTCTGAGCACTTCAGGCGCAATTTTGTTAGCCCAAACCCTCAAAGACTACGCAACCGGAAACATACAAGCAACTCCTCAACAACACGATAAAGCGACCTACACAAGCAAAATCACCCCCCAAACAGCTAGAATTAACTGGAACATGCCGGCTACGGTCGTTAATAACCTGATTCGCGCCATGAGCCCTTTCCCGGGAGCATGGTTTGAAGACGACAATGAACGCATAAAAGTTTTTAAAGCACTGACTGTAGTCGATCCACACCAGGATTTGCCACCCGGCAGCGTTTTGTCACAAGACCTTAACGAAGGTATTTGTGTAGAATGCGGCCAATCAACCGTTATAAAGCTTCTTGAGCTGCAGCGGGCAGGAAAAAGCCGGCTGGTCTGTGCTGATTTTTTGCGCGGCTGCAAGCTTAAATCTGCTCACCTGACAAGCGAAACTAATCACAATGTTTGAAAAAATAGCATTGCCTGTGGTAGTACAAATAGTGCAAATTTACAACCGACAAGGAGTTATCCGGTGAAAACAAAACTGGCTCCTCCTCAGGCGACAATTAGAAGATTATCCATTTATCTTCGTTACCTGAATGGCCTGGACGGTGATGGTGTTAAGCTCATTTCCTCGCATGATCTGGCCAGGCGACTGGCTCTTAACCCGGCACAAGTGCGCAAAGATCTCGCCTATTTCGGCGAATTTGGCAAACGGGGTGTGGGCTACACTGTTAAAAAACTGCGCGATCACGTAGCCAAAATACTTGGCCTGCAGAAAATTCGCAGAGTAGGCATTGTAGGTGCCGGTGGTCGTCTTGGCGCAGCACTGGCATTGTATACCGGCTTTGAAAAACGCAATTTCAAAGTATGCGCCCTTTTCGACAAAGACCCGGC
>SABV01000407.1 GCA_009928855.1 Erysipelotrichia bacterium
TTCGAGAAATTAAAATATACAGGTCATCGACAGTAAGACCCAGATTCTGAAAATTGCCAGCCGGCTCATTGCCAAAAATACTGCGATCAGTATTGTAGATGCCATCGGTTTTGGTCCAGTTGTTGTAAACGCCATCAATGATGGTGTTTATATTTGTTACTGCGAGATCGTCGGTATCAAGGAAAAAGTAGGTTTTGCGACCACTTATATCGGCAACCCTCATACATTTAGCCTGAACAGGGCTTACCACAACATAACCACCTGATACTACATGGGCTTTAAAGGGCAAAATGTCGTCAACAACCACCGCTCGCAAAGAGGGGCGCAACAATGGACTACTCTCTTCATAAGAAGGTGTTGGCGGCTTTTTAAAATTTCGAAGTTGCAGCTGAAATAATTGTTCTAAAGTAAGAGGGTGCTCATCTGGCTTTTTTTCTGGCAGAACCGCAGGTCTAATAGAACCGGTAACCGCCGGAACAACGCAGCTCTGAATCTGGGCAGTCACGGATCTGTTCATCATTACAACCCAGGATTCTGAAGTTGCGCCGAAAGAATTCATAGTGAGAGCGACAGCAGTAGCGGTTTTTGGAAATGCCAGAGAGCTATAACCTGTTGGAGGAGTAAATTCTGCATCTTCGGGCACCGATGGAGTGCTGCCATAAGCGGTGTTATATGCCTGTAAAGCATCTGCATAAACGCTTGAAGAGGTCAGAGTAAGACTGGCAACAACAGCATCAACTTTGGCGAAAATCGGGGTTGCAAGAGTCGCCACGTTAGCAGGGGCAGCAATAAGCTGTTCGAGCAGATTGACCGAAACATCGGCAGCACTTTTATCGCCCTTACCAACTAGAGTGATAACGTTTTCGCTTGCTGCCACAAGGTCTGCCTTGCCAACCCAGTTTTTGTTGTGCTGCGATAAAGAATCTACAAGATAACCGCCGCTGATGGTCATGCTGGCGATAGCCGGAAAAACAGGAACATTTATAAAGTCGGCAGTTGCATTGTAAACCGAGCCGCTGGCAACAACTGCAGCGGTTTTACGCATCTTTATGATCGGAGTCTGGCTGTTAGAGGCATCAAGCAGACGCAGTTCGAAAGTAACCTGAGGAACAGCCGCCTGGGCACGAATAGCGCTGGCGACATCCTGGCCGGCAATGACAAACCGAACATTAGTGGTCAACTCAGACTGCGATGTAACATGCGCGACAGAATCACTACCGCTACGACCGCAACCGGCCAACAACGACAACAATGCCAAACAAAAAACCAGAACAACTCCAACCCTGTATTTACCCATGACAACTCCCGGTTACAAACTCTGCTATGCCCTACCAAGGTATAATTTTAGCTGGCATCACACAAGTTTTTTCTATAAAAATCAGCAATATCAGCCACGGCACAAAAGCAAGGCCTATTCACCTATTGCAGACTCATCATTACGAAAAGCTACTATCTCGGCAAAACAGGCCCTTAATAATAACTAAAGAGATGATTCAGCGAAAAAAATATTCGATCAATTGAGCTGAAAAGCCAGAGACTGCCTGAGCGATGGCGATTTTTTTACGAATAGATTTCGATCAGTTCATAAATGGGATCATTCAAAGCATCGTTGTCAGCAACAACCAGCCTTTCGGTCTTTGAAAATTCTACCAGCGCAGAGCGCGAGGCAGAATCAATGATTATAAAGGTTTTAGACGCCAGCTTACTTAACGACTCAAGATGTGCAGCTCGCTGCAACGGCTCACCCATAACAGCAGCCTCAAGTTTGCCTGTTTTTGAACCAACAAGGCCGGTAGTAATATAACCGCTGGCAATACCGATGCCATTGTCGACAACAAAAAGATTTTGTTGGGCTCGCGCCGCATTAAAACCCGCCAGACGTTTTCGCATCTCGACGGCGGCGCTGGCGGCATTCATTACTCGCTCGGCATCACTTTCACCCAGAAACACGGCTTGAATGGCGTCACCAATAAGCTTGTCGATAAACCCGCCATTTTTTTCGATAGCCGGGCAAAGCCCCGTAAAATAGCTATTTAGCATATCAACGACTTCTTCTGCTGAATTATTTTCGCTGATAGTCGTAAAACCACGAATATCGCAAAACAGAATAGATGCCTTTTGTCGTTCGGGCTGCTTTTTTATATTCACATCACTTCTAGCAGCTTCGATAGCGGTCTGCGAAACAAGCTGCATTATTTTTTGCCGTTCAAGAAGACTTACTTTCATTGAATTCACAGAAGCAGCAAGAGCATCAAATTCGTCACCAGTCTGCAAATTCAGCTTCCAATCATACCGGTTATTTTCGAGTTCTTTAAAAACAGCGATAAACGGGGGTATCGGAGCCAGAAGAAACATTGCAACTCCCGTAGCAAGAACAAAACATGCAAACAAAGCCAATACAACCAGCAATAAAGATGCTGAAAGCGCACTGTTTGAATTTTCAGGGGCAGTGGCACGGGCAACCGCGAAAATACTTTGCTCCATAATAGTTTCAGAAACAAGAATGTGTGGTGGCTGCAGGTGAAGGTTGTTCACCTGGCTGGCATCAGAATTGACATACAAGGCGTTTGCCGTATCGACACTTATTGCCAAAGGACTTTTTCTAATTTCGGGTTCAAGCAATTCCAGCAGTTGTCGCTCATGAAAATCACTGATAGGAAAAAATTCCAGGTCAACTTTATATCCATTCAGCTCAAAATGTTTTTTGAAGCTCCCGAGGGCATTAAGCTCATCAATAATAGCTGCCGTCATGGTATTTTGAGTCACCATGCACAAAAATCCGACCATTTTATGCGCAGATTTAAGAAAATAAACAATATGAATAAATTTACGCGTCAAAACACTTGCATTTACAGGTTGCCCTGCAGAGCCAAGAAG
>SABV01000070.1 GCA_009928855.1 Erysipelotrichia bacterium
AATTTTGCTCCGATCATGGAGTAGATTGAACAATTTAAAGCAAGTGCAATGTTTGGCCCGATCAATGAAGGTTGTGCTATGTTCGCCAGCAGATTGATCATCGAAAAAAGAATGCAGGCAAAGCCTGACAGCAAAAGAATGTTTTCGAACTGTTTTAATGCTTCAATCATTTCGTCTGAATTTTGAGAGGAAATTTGACCGTTAAAACCTGCGCGAATCGCCGCAAACAATTTGCCAGGCTGTTGGCCGGCCAGAGTTAGAAACAATGCGCAAATAAGCATGGCTATAGCGTGAAATTCTATGACGAAGCTTATGTTTCCAATGATTCCAATTATCAGTAATGGAATGATTCCAAGACTGCCGCTAAAAAATAGATTTTTTATGGTCATCTCATTTCTCCTTTAATTGTTTGAGTTTTCGCTTAACGAAGCTTTTTGGCAGATCTCTGCAAAAGTTACAAACTTTTGAGCTGTGTTTTGAACAAATTTTTTCTGTTCAATCATAAGTTTGCTGTGAGCAGGCGGAAAAAAATAAAAACCAGACAGGATAATAAGCAGCAGAGCAAGGCTTAAAGCCAGATTGCCGAAGCATTGCCAGAGTGGGGTATTATGCCATGGCTGAAAAATACCGGATGATTCTTTATTTGCCTCTATTCTAGCTCGTAAGCCGTTCCAGTTCGGTTTAAATTCGCGATATTCGGGTAAAAACTTTGTAACGTCGAAGCTGGTGCTTTCAGATGAGTTCATTAGAACTCGGCATTCATGGCATGATTCAAGGTGGCGATGATCTTCTTCTGATAGTTTGTTCAGAAAAAAATCATTTTTGAATTTTACGCAGTTCAGCGGGGTATTATCAGATATCTTCATTGTTACCTCCAGAAGCCATTCGTAGACGCTTTATCGCTTCTGCTATCCGATAATGCACTGTTCTGACTGAGCAGTCTATCGTGTCAGCAATTTCAGTGACCGAAAGATCGCCATCGAAGCTTAAGGCCAGAACTTGCTGGTGTTCAAAAGACAAGGTGTAGAATGCCTCTGATGCTTTTGCTAATATTTCGTTATCAATAACAGTTTTTTCTGGCCCTTTTGCTTCACTCAGTGCAATCTGCATTGCCTCAGAAATTTTTACGTGGCGATAGTCTGCTTTGCGTTTCCTGTCAATGCATATATTGCTGCAGATACGCAAAGCCCAAGCTCGGAAATAAGTAACTGACAAGCATTTTTCCTTGTTTTTCCAGATTCTGAGAAATACTTCATGAACCATGTCTTCGGCCTCAGTCGGATTTGCAAGGATTCTAACTGCATATTTGTATAAATTTGCGGCATGAATTCTGTATAGCTCTTCCAGCGCTGAAAGATCGCCTTTTGCCAAAGCTTTAAGTAATTGGTCAGTGCTGGATGTCTGAGAGTTTTTTTTCATGGTGTCATATATATAACGTTTCAAAAAAACAACTGTGCAATTTTATTTTAAAATTTGAGCCGCGAAAGTGAAGGACAGCATGGAGGGTAAAGCGGGAATCGCTAATATCCAGAGTTTTGTATGTTTTTGATGATATAGGGTTGTGGTTGGTTCATCATTTATTCGACATGATAGTTCTGATAAAGTATTATTGAACAGGCCAAAAAAGAGTTTTTAAAAATATTGCCAGGATAAAGAGGTGCATTAAATGCCGGTCAACACTCAGAAAAAGAATCTTGTTTTTAATTTGGTAATAGTGGCAGCTATGATTATGACATTTTCGCTGCCGTTATTTGCCGGTAATGAATGGGTTACCGATAAACAGATGAATTTTAAGATAAAGGTGCCTGAGAATTATCAGCGGAGTCGCCTGGTTGAAGGCACTGACGTAGTTCATGCCTTTTTAAGTCCTGATCAGAATGTGGCGGTCAGAATAAGATCCATTCCGGTCAATGGGGTCTTAAGCGTAGATTCTCTGATGCAGATTTTTGAACAGAATATAATTAAGGGCGCTCAAAGACTGCTTGTAGATAATTACACTCTGAATTCGATTCCAGGAAAAATTGGCGGCTATAAATGGCTGTATAACAATATTCCCGTTGGCCTGGCTATTTTTTACACCGTTCAGAACAACATAGCCTACGTAATCTGGGTGATAGTTCCCGAAAACCTTTATAAGCAAAGAGTCGCCGAAGGTGATGCCATTACCAATACTTTTACCCTGTTAAGCAAGCAAAGTCAGAAGATTTCAGACGTCGGTGCCGGTGCAATGGCTAAAAAAAACAAAAAAGTCGAAAAAAATAAAGATAAGAGCCCTGCCCACGAAGCAAAGCCTTCTAAGCCCGCAAAAAGCGCAATTTCGTCGAACTTTTTCGATCTTGTTTCGGATGACGCGAAGATAAGTCATAAAGTTCCAAATGGTTTCAAACTCGCAGAAAAAGAAGATGGTCAGTCTATCTGGAAAAATGATGCCGGAATAAAGATGGTTATTCAGACAATTTTTAAAAAGGACTCTTTCGAAAACTTCGTTGACAGCACGGTCGCCGATATTAAAAATAATGGTGCTACGGTTTTGAACAATATGTACACCATCGAAAATGGCTTGAAGGTCGCTAATTATTCATATAAATACGGCAATACATATTTTGCTTACGGCGCAACAGCAGGAACAGGTGTGAATTACCTCGTTGGTTTTGTCGGAAAAATGGATCAGAAAGATCTCATTGATAGTTATTCAGAAGAAGCCAATTTAAGCCTGAAAGCGGTTGAATAATTACGTGTCTGGAATCTAAAAGGGAAAATTTATATGCATAAATTTTATATCACGAAAGCTTTTTTGTGCTTTTTTGTACTGTCGATGTTTATTTTGTCTGATCTGACTCCCGCAATGGCACAGCAGCAAGCAATGAACAGGTTTGTCACACACGTCGAAAACAAAGTTCGAGAGGCTAATTCCCTTATGGAAAGCGGCCAGACCGATAAAGCGGTTGAGACTTTGAATGACGCCAACAGATACATCGAAAGTGTCGTAAATTTTGATCTTGAGGAGCAGTTCAGCAAGGCGCGAAAAGAAAATCCGTCTTTCAATTTTAATTTGCAGGTAAATCTTGCCGGCGGTTTTGATTCAGCATACTGGAAGAGAAAGTATGATCTGGCAAACAGTTCGCTGGCTTCAAGCAAAAGTGCGCTTTCTGGGCTTGCCAGCATGAGGACTCTTGATAAGCAAGACCAGGCCTGGGCTTATATGAAAACCGTCTATGAATCAGTGAAGACTGTTAAGGATGTCGTGGAGGGGGTTACCACCCAGAAATATTTCGATGCATTCATGTCTGCCAAAGAAGGGGTTGACGGGTTTATTAAAAACTACGAGGAAATTGAGGCGGCTCATCTTCAAAAACTGAAAACTGAACTTCTTGAGGCCGAAATGAATGGTTTAATCAGAAGAGCTAACAGGGCTATCAGATCTGTCGAACCAATTTTGAGCTTTATGAAAGCCAATGCAGAAGAGGGTGAAAGATTCGAAATGCTGATGGCGAAGGTCGGGGCCATTCAAGAAAAAGTGCTGTCTGGAGCAGCGCAGGAAATGGTTTTTGGTGACTTCAGGTATACCTGGAATTATGGTCCGTTTATCGATGAAATAAAATCTCTCTGTAGAGAAGCTGAAGAGCTTAAAATGCCGGCTTCTGATTTTAGAAACAGCTATGAAGCGGTTAAAATTCGCGCCAAAGAAAGCTGGCAGCTGGTTCAGAATAATATCAGAGAGTCGAATGATGAGCGGCAGAAGCCCCAATATCTTAAATGGGCCGAAAGCGAGTGGAATGACTTTGAAAAATGTGCCGAAGAAGCTTCTTTTGAGCTTTTAAGCAAAACAACCATGTCTGAGAATGCTGCCAAAAGCAGCAATAAAGCAGATTTGTTTGCCGGGGCAGATAACGATGAGAAAAAGCCAGATATGCAAAAGCAGCAAAAACCTTCTTTATTCGCCGGTCTGGATGAAGAAAAAGAAGATTCTTCTGAAGACATGGAAGGGGAAGTTTCTGAAGAGCTATCTGAGAAAAAGCCGAAAATAAACCTGTTCGCAGGTGGCGATGCAGAAAGTTCAAGAGATGTTTCTGTAAAGACGGCAAAACTCGTTAAGCCGCATGAAGGCGGCAATTATGAGGGTAAAAAACTTGGTTCGGTTTTAAGCAACGGTGATGGCGACAACAGAAGCAAGAGTGGCGGAACCTATATTGGAGTCGATTTGAAACAGGTCGATGATGATGACCTTATTGCGGTAAAAGTGACTTCAGGGCAGTTCAGATTTGTTCATGTTCACCTGAGAAATGCGATGGGAATCTGGTATTCCATTTATAATGGAACGCATACGCTGTTCAGGGTTGGCGATTTGGTCAAAGACAAACGCAGCGGGTTTACCCATATAAATTTCAGCGTTAATGGGCAACATGACAGATTTTTGCCCGTTCAGTGCGCTGCAGATATTTATCTATACAAAAGCGATGGGGTTTCGGCAAAAATTAAAAATGAGTTTGCTTCGCAATGGCGCTCTGGCAACGCTGAAATCCCTAATGAGTTCATGAATACCAGACCAGACCTTTGGCTGGGTGGTAAAAGACCGGTTGTAATTGCTGAGATTCCATCTGATAGCACTCGTTCGACGATGCAATCGACTCAGAACATCGAAAATAATGATGATAAAGATAAAACAGGTCAGAATGTTGTGGCAAATGCCGATTCAGAAAAACCTGATGATGAACTCAGGGCTCTGGTAACCGAGATTAACAGTGTTGTTAAAAAAGCAGATGCTGATTTTAACAAGAAATACTGGCAGGAAAATGGTTCGCCGCAAACTGCACAACAGGCGACAAATCCTAAGGCGAGCACTCTAAAGATTATGAGAGACGCCATGAGAATTGCCAGGAATGCCAAGTTTCCTCAAAACAGAGTGACCTTGAGTTATATTGTTGCCAGAAAATTGATCGAATATGCTGGTCGAGTTTTTGTTTATGTTGGCAAACGCGAATTTTTTGTTGAAGCGGCAACTATGATTCACGAAGCCGGTGGTCTGATTGACAAGGTAAAAAAAGATAAGGTTTCTATATCTTTTATGCACAGTGATCATGGTGAAATGTGGCGAACTCTGGGCGAAAAGGCCCTCGTCGGAAATCATTCCTACAACAAAAATGAATGTTATAGGCTTGAGGTTACAGCGTATGAACGGGCTTTAAGTATTTATCCTGAAAATTACAAGGCAAAGAAAGCCCTGAAAAAATAAAAACACTTCCGATATGACCTGCTTGTGCGGTGTGTGCCGCACGCAAGCAAGTTGTTATTCCGTGGTGTCTTTTGTGTCAATCTCAGTAGCGTTTTCGGTGTCTGCATTTTCGCTGTCTGAGTTGTCTGCGCCTTTGTTCTGGCGTTTTTCCAGTTTGGCTTCTTTCTTCTTTTTCTTGTCCTGTTCGCGTTTTTGTTTCTCAAATGAATAATTTTTTTTCAAGCTGGTTGTCCTTTCGAGTAAACGACCTCTGGCGGCAAAAAAACAATGGGTCGCTGAAGAAGCTAGAATAGTGGCTGAAATAAAAAACTTCAGTCGTTGTTTTTTAAGGGTAACACACTTTGTTATATTTTAGCGAATGGCAAAAGCTCGACGAAAATATAAAATAATGACTAAAACCCGCTGAGATAGCCCGATGTCGAGCAAAAAGTCTTTTTACATGGCAAAAGTGAAGTGATTGTGTGACAATCAATTATCTGAGAAAGAATTGTGGAGGCAAGAATGGAATTTGGCAATAACAATGGCGGCAAAGATGTCGTAGACGCTGTTATCACTGCTGCCGGCCGCTTTGTGCAAATGCCGGATCCAGACAATGTTTCGAAAAAACTTGCTGGTATTCTCGTATTTCTGGTCGCTATAACAGCGCTGTGGGGTTCTTTTTATACAGTTGGAACGGAAGAAAAGGGTGTGATTTTGAGGTTGGGCCGTTTTTCCGGCATTACCAGTCCTGGTTTGCAGTTCAAAATCCCCTTTGGTATTGACAAAGTGTTTCTTGTGCAGACTGAACGCGTCATGAAAGAAGAGTTTGGGTTTAGAACCATGGGCTACAGCGGTAGAAGCACTTATACTAAAGCTGGTTACAGCAATGAGTCTCTTGTGCTTACCGGTGATCTGAACGTAAGCGATCTTGAGTGGATCGTTCAATTCAAGATTGAAGACCCCTTCAAATACGTTTTTAACATTGAGAACCCGTTGGAAACCATAAGGGATATTTCTGAAGCCATGACACGAAAAATTGTTGGTGACGCCAATGTCACTGATGTGTTGACTACTGATCGCGCTATGCTGGCTGCAAAAATTCAAGATGAGATACAGAGGGTTTTAAACAGTTACGAGATTGGTGTCAGAATCGTAACTTTCAAATTTCAGGATGTAAACCCGCCTGAAAGCGTTAAAGCTGCTTTTAATGGAGTTAATGAGGCCGAGCAACAGAAGGAAAGCCTTATTTTGCAGGCACGTGAGCAGTATAACCAGCAGGTTCCCAGGGCCAGAGGCGAGGGTAAGCAGATGGTTCAGGAGGCGGAAGGTTATGCTCTTGAACGCATTAACAGAGCTCAGGGTGAGGCTTTGCGCTTCGTTGCCGTTCTTGACGAATATAAAAAATTTCCTGAGGTAACGCGCCGTCGGCTGTATCTTGAAACACTCGAAAAAGTATTGCCGAAAATGAAAGACGTCATCATTATTGACGATCAGGCCGGAAAAGGATCTGTTCTGCCGTTGCTGCCACTGCAGACTTTCGACTCTACTGGCAAAGGGGAAAAGAAATGAACAGATTTGTTATGCTGATTATTGTGCTTTTATTGGCGGCAAGTGTCGCTGGCGGTCTTTTTGTGGTAGATGAAGGTCAGCAGGCGATTGTAACGAGATTCGGCAAGCCTGTTGGCGAAGTGCGTTACGCCGGGCTTGGTTTTAAAATACCCTTTATCGAGCAGGTGCACCGTTTCGAAAAACGCATTCTCAAATGGGATGGTGACCCCAACCAGATAACCACCAAGGAAAAAAAGTTTATCTGGGTTGACACCACTGCCCGCTGGCGCATAAAAGATCCCTTAAAGTTTTATATGACGGTTGCCAGCATTTCTGGTGCCCAAAGCCGATTAGATGATATTATCGACTCGGTAGTGAGAGATGCAATTTCTGGAAACTACCTTGTAGACCTTGTTCGAGGCGCAACTTATAAGGCTCCGGTCGGCGGTTATATCGTTGAGGAAGTACTTGAAAGCGCCGGTCGCCGTAATCGAGAACAGATTCTGAGCGATATTCTCGAAAAAGCCAGCGCCAGTACGCCCGAATACGGTATTGAATTGATAGATGTGCAGGTTAAACGCCTGAACTATATTGATAAAGTTCTCGAAAAGGTTTACGAAAGAATGATTTCTGAACGCAACAAAGTTGCGGCCGAATACCGCTCTGAAGGCGAAGGAACCAAGGCCGAAATTTTAGGCCAGATGGAAAAGGAATTGCGTCGTATTCGTTCAGAAGCTTTTAAAACCGCGACAGAAATCAAGGGCAAAGCAGATGCCAGCGCTGCAAGCATATATGCAGATGCCTACAATCGTGACGCAGAATTTTATACTTTTTTCAAAACTCTCGAAAGTATTGAGAAGACCGCTACCGGTAATAGCAAAATGGTTATTTCGACCGACTCTGAATTTTTCAGATACTTTAAAGATTCAAAGCTGGCTAACCCCTGATTCAATCGCTTAAATCGGTGCTTTTAAATGAACAGGCAAGATGCTCTTCGGCTCATGAAGAGCATCTTGCTTTTTGATAAAGCTTCGATTTTTAATTCAGATAAACTCAATTCAAATCTTATCAAGCCAAATTTGCTATGAGAAATATTCAATCAGCTTGTGTGTGGCTTGAGGCATATCTCTTTTGCAGCAGGCAGGCTTCGACTTCCTGGGTTTTTCCCTTTACCTTTTTGATCGGTAATGTTTCAGCAGTGAAGCCCGCTGGCAGCCATTTTTTGAGGTGTCCCGAAATAACAATGCCGCCATTCTGTTGTTGAGACGCAACATAAGCCAGCCGTGCTGCCAGGTTTACCGGGTCGCCAACCACTGTGTGAGACAGTCTGGCTGATTCGGCTCCCATGATTCCAGAAATGGTCAGCCCTGAGTTGATACCGATACTTATCGTATGCCCTGTTTTGGCGACCATCCAGTCGGCAACCGTCGAGGCAAGCTCTACTGCCTGCGCCACGAACGGTTCGTGATTGCTGTGTTTAAACACGATCATTACCTTGTCTTCAATCATTTTGTCTATTTCGCCGCCATAGATTTGTGTTGCCCGGTCTGCAGCCTGAAGATGTGCCTGCAGCAGAGCAAAAACTTCTTCAACCGAATGGCATGCCTGAAATTCTCTGAAACCATTGATGGCTGAGAAAATGATAGTAGCATGCCTGGTTTCGGCTCTATCGGTGATATGGCCATCTGCAAACTCAGAAACTTCGCGCATGACCGACCCTGACACATAGCTTTTCAGGCGCTGCCCTTCATCAAGGCCTTCTGCCATGCTGTTAAAAGCTCTGCCAATGTCGCTGAATTCATCAGGGTGATGGCAACTGATGCGGCAGGCAAAATTGCCCTGTGAGATCTGATTGGTCGCCTGGCTTAAATCATTTAAAGGCGCAGTGAAATACAAAGCCCCGAAATATGCCAGAAACACACCAGGCAAAATGAGTAATGTGAGAATTTTTGCTATTTGCCAGGCAAGGTTTCCTGCAAAAACCGTATAACTCTGCAATGATTCGCTGCCTGCAAGAATATCAGCGGTAAAATTCCCCAGAACAGCTTCTGAAATGATCGTACTGCTGGCTGTTTCGATACGGTTGATCACTCTTGCCTGTGAAAGGTGGGCCAGTTCAGCAATTCTTACCAGTTCGGGAAACTTCTGGCGAAGGCTGTCTATATTGTATTTCTTGGCCCTCAGTCGGGTTTCTTCACCTGAAAAAGCCAGTCTGGGAGAATCAGTCGCAAGACTCAGGCGATTTTTCGGAAAATAATCGACATAAACTCCTTTTCTGAATTCCCATACCGCATACGCATAAGGAAGTTTGTTCCAGGTTATTGTTTTGAAAAGGAAGTAATAGTTTCTGAATCTTGTCATCAGGCTGAAAAGAACTTCATTGTTCTGTCTGAAGCGGTAATAACTCTCAGAGCCGACCCCCTTGAGAAAAAAATCTCTGGCGACTTCGGTTTTAAAATCCTGATTTTTGCTCACGCCCCTGCGCTCAAAGCGCTTTCTTTCTTTTTCGAGTTTTGCACTCAGCAGTTCTTGAGCCCGTAGTTCGAATAATTTAACAACCGGATTTTTGCTTTTATCTTCTTCATAATGCCGTCGCTTACCCACCCAGCTTGTTTTGGTCAGGCCCTTACCATATGGAGCAAGGCACAGAGTCAGCTCATTCCAGCCTTCTGCATCCAGTTTGTTTAAAATGTCGCAGGTGAAGTCTGCATCGTTGCCTGAGTATACTTTTTCAGTGTGGCTGCTGATCAATTCTATAGAATCAAAACTTCGCAGGCCATTTATTGCTTCCCTCACCATGTCACGACTTCTCAGGTCGGTTTCTGCAATATCACCAGCAAGCCTTTCGCTGACTCTGTTTTTCTCGTTTGCGTAGCCACTATGATAGAAATCACCGATGAAGCTTGCGCCGGCAAAAACCGGCAGGATAATCATGAAAAGAAATGTCAGAGGCAACATGATTTTGATAGAAAAATCAGGCCCTCTTCCCAGAGTCAATTTTTCCATTATCAGCTTGAATACCAGGCAGGAAAAGATTCCCATGACCGATAAAATGACGCCATGGAATGGATTTTTATTGGTTTGCTCGTTGCCCATGGCCGTGGCGGCAAAGAATCGGCAATTTTTTCGTGAATCGAAACTGCCAATATGAATCTTATGGCCCAATGCCGAATATTGAACTGGTTTCTGACTCTGTTGCAGCAGCTTGCCCTGAATAAAGGTCTGCAGCTCGGGAAATTTTTTGAAATAGTCTGAAAACACCGTTGCTGGAGTGCCGCTGAGCAATGCCCCGACACCAACATTCTGGTTGTCGTGAATTCTGATTCTAGCCATGATACTTTTCTGCAGGCTTATATTTTTCAAATCGGCAAGAAAGAATACTGTCAGATTATCTGAAAGTTTTTTTCCGGCCAGCATCAGGCTTGATTTCTTTTCTCGCAGTGTTAATCCGCGTTTAAAGTATATCATTTTTTCATAGAGATATGAAAAAATAGCCTGCTGCTCCTGGGTGAGCGAGTATTCAGAAATTCTTTGTGCCGAGGCAGAATCTCTGCCGGCAGTAGACTTGCCGCACGACGACAACCCCAGGTTCGGCCCGATGAAATAGTGTTGTTTGATGCCAGGATTCGACGCGTCAGAAAAGATGCATTCGAGTTCGATCGGAAAGGGTGCTTTGCGGGCAAAATCGGACAATCGGCTCTGCACAAGTGTGTGTTGATCTTCTTCGAGTGTTTGTTTATAAAGCTTTTGTATGTTCAAAAAAATCCAGGAGGCATCGTCGTAAGTTCTGTCGAGAAGCTGTATCTCTGTTTCCAGTCGCTCATTGACCTGCTGCGCTATTTCGGCGATTCTGACTTTTTGCGATGCTTTGAATGCCGTATAAATGCCCATAACCGGAAAAAAGATGGTTATGGTCAGCATCAACAGCAGTAAAAATTTTTTCATAGGTGTTTTTCCAGCGACTTGAGTTCGTAACAGAGTTCATTGTGCTGGCAGAACTGGTAATGGTTGAGGCTAAGGCTTTCTACCAGTGAATTGCCGGCAATTATTCGTGTATAACAGCCATTTTTAGTCGCACTTTCGAATTCTTCGGCTCTGACTCTGGCTGGCCCCACGACTGAAAATTCAGATCTTGAGCCAGAGATAAGGGTTCCTGCCATGACCAGACCGTAATCCAGGCCGATTCCAATGTCATATGTTATTTGCCCTTTCTGCTGGCGCTTTGCAATTATCTGTTGATGCCTATACATCATGGCAACCGCTGCGGCTAATGATTTGCGGCAGACTTGTTCGCCTTCGCCCGGAAAAAAAGCTACTATGGCATCACCAATGAATTGTTCGATCTGCCCGTCATATTGTTGAATTTCTTTAACCAGAGCCTGAAGATGGTTGTTAAGCATGATTCCAGTTTCTTCTGGCGGATGGGCTTCTGAAATCGTGGTGAAACTACGGATGTCGGAAAAAAGAATGACACCACTGAGCTTTTGCGCGTCGGTGCTGCTTGATCTTGCAATGACTTCACGGTCAAAAGTTCTTGATACAAATTTTCCAAGAAGTTTGCGCTGCTTCAGGCCGTTGGTCATAAGATTAGTGGCTTTTGAGAGCAGTCCAAGCTCGTTTTCGTAATCATAGTCAAAACTTTGCGAGTAGTTTCCCTCGGCGACTTTAGTAAAAACCGCCGACAAATCTATGATTGGCTCAAGCATGGTTCGAGATATCCAGGCAGCCAGAAGATAAATGATGCCGGCCAGCAGCGTTAAAACGGTAAAGAGCCAGAGAGTTTTTAAATCACATTCCTGGTTAATATCCAGAATACCGATCATCGCCCCGGCAAATAATGACTTGGCTTTAAGAAGGGGGTCATAGATGAAAACCTCATTTTCATCAAAAACTTCCATCTGAAATTTTGAATGCGATGCCGACTTTATGAACCGCAAAAATCGCTGCCCTTTACTGCTGGTCAACAATCTCGTATTTGCGTTGGCATTGATCATTCTGTTAACGGAAAGGTCGCGATTAAATCCAAGAAAAAGGTCACTGGTTTCGGCAGAAAAATCACCGAATTCCTCAGCCATAACCCTTTCTATTGCTCGGTCAATATGAAATCCAAGGCTGACATATCCCTGTATCGAGCCATTGTTTCCAAGAATGTAAGAAAGGCATAGCGCTTTTTCTGACCCGGCATCTTCGCGGGTTACTGTGCTTTCGAGAGACGTTGAAAAAAGGTAGAGATTTTTTCCTTCTTTTTGATTAAAAGATTTACCCAGCACTTTCTGACCAGGAGTTAGCAGTAAAGGCAAAGAGTTTGACTGGTTTCGGGTAATGGTCTGATGAAACAGGTTGCAGGTTAAGGCAAAAAAATCCAGATGATGTCTGGCAACCGTTCTTTCTCTATATGAGCTGGTAAAGCACTCAGAGAGCTTTCCCGGTTTCATCAGAAAAAGGTAACTCAGCGAAATATCTTCTTGTTTCAATCTTTGCGACAAGGCCTCAAAGCCGCGCTGATTGAAGTCGTGGGAGTCTGAAATAAAATTCGCCTGAAGCGTGTTGTCATTAAAAGTATCTTTAATCAACTTCGTGGCAAGGGAAGTCATGCCATCTGCTTTTTCGTCTATACTGGCAAGTTTTGCAAACCCATTCTGAATTCTCGTTCTGATATTTGTCTCTCGGAGTTGATCGATGAATCTGATGCCAAGAAATGCCAGCAGCAGAATCGGCAGCATTGCCGTTAGAAAAAAAAGCAGGCGAAATGCAAACCCAAGGCTGAATCTGCCATTTCTTAACCGGAACCAGAACAGTGTAACCCACAAGTAGATGGCACCTGCGATGCAGCCTGGTAAAAAGAAAGGGTTTATTTCGGATCTTTGGGTGGTTGCCGAGCAGAGCAAGGCATGATATGGCGATTCATCAGCAATTGAGTCGTAATAGAACCAGACGTTATTGATGAAATAAAGGGTTCTTGGTTTGAATTCTTCGGTTGCATTCCAGAATTTTCTGATTCCATGGCGGATAGCTTTGATGCTGCTGTCTGATTGCTTTATTTCATCTAGAACTACCGGGCTGTAAATTTTGTGCAATTTTGCACTGCACAGAAAGACTGGCAAAACAGCGGCTGAAGAATCTCGCATGATTTTTTTAGCCAGGCGATGCAGGGCGTATCTGTTGTTTTCGGCCACATTACCGGGAAAAATGGCCAGAAAACCCCCGCAACATTGGTCGTCAACAGCAAACTTTTCCCAGAATAAATAGTGCTGCCTGCTCTCGGAAATAATCGGCGTTAACCGGCCACAGCGCTCTGTCGCAAGATACCATGGCGCGGAATCTTCACCAAAAACGCCTGAAATGAAGCGTTCGCCGGATTTTCTCTTAGATTCTGAACAATCTGTATCAGAAAGATCTACGAGCGAATTGAAAACCATGGTCATTGCCCCTTTTCGGTGCGAACTCAGGGGTGTTTGTTCCTCCAGGTGAAATTTCCCCCCGGATTTTCTGAAATACCAGAGCTGGCAATGGGGAATAAGGTCTGGTGGGAAATCTCTGGTGTAAATATCAATAAATGTTTCTGCGCCGATAATTGGGTAAGAAGCAACAGTTTTAAGCTTTTCGACAATGGCGTTGAAAGAATTTTCGATCTGGGCGTTGAGCGAAAACTCGGCTTGAATTTGCGCCATTACTGACTGCATCTGTCTCAGTCTAAAATTGTTATGAACCCTTGCGTCTTCAATTGCAAGGCTGGTTTTCATTTTTAAGACAACAAAAAGCAGCAATAGTCCCATAAACAATGGGAACAAAAAAGCGAACAGAGAGCGTAAACGATTAAGTCTCAGCAGACCAGACTCCCTAATAAGAAAAGCATTGCAAACAATCACAAACAAACAGTAGCTATGGTTGAGAGAATTTTGTTATAAAATTTTCTAGAACTTTGAAGTGAGAGCCCCTCCAGTAGACTTGAAAACATGACTGGCATTGAAAAAAATCGCTAAAATACAGCTTTGTTCTGGGTTCGAGCAGATGCAAAACTTTTGATTTTTCAACGCGTTCAAGAATGCCGTTGCATTTTGCACACCTGGTAAATGGACGCAGTTGATTTTTTAAATCAAAGCGTCTGATCACTTCTGCTAACTGTATATCAGGGTTTTGCGAGCGTAACAGATAGCCACGATCAATCGCTTTGCGCATTAAAAGCCTTCTGTCGCGGCTTAGCAGAACTCTCTTGTTTTTGACAACCTCAAAGACGAGTTCTTCGTCTGAAAAGTTGTTGCGAAATTCGACATCCATGCCGAGAAGTCGCATCTTTCTGGCAAGCTTGCCCAGATGGCAATCGGCAACAAATTGCAGATTGCGCATGGGTCTTTTCTGCAGACGGGTCAATTCTGAAATATCGATTGATTCAAAAACCGGGTAAACGCTGATCATGTCGTTATCATGTACTCTATGGCTGAAATCAACTGATTCTTTGTTCACCAGTATCAAATCTATTTCGGTATGTGGCACACCAAAAGATTCTATGAGGTCTTTTACTGTTGTTTGATGCTTAAGTTCTTTGATAATCGGCTTTTTGCGCAGATCGGCTCTGATAAAATCGTTAAGCTCTTCGTAGAATCTTATAGAAACTCTTATCTTAGATTCTTCTGGCATCTGCATATTGTTGACAATCTTCTTTAAACTTGAATTTTGTTTATTTTATTTGTCGGCTGCATGATTTTAACACACTTGAAAAAGGCCTTGCAATAAGCTCAAGTGTTGACCAGGGCAAACGCACTAAAATGTCCGAAGCATTTTTTAATACATCTGCTCTGAAATGCTGTTTGTATGAAATACAGAAAGAAATTTGATGCTGTAGCGCCAGCTTCTGGGGTATAATGATATTTAATGCAACTTAACGTTGCTTTTTGTTGCTTTAAAGGAGTCATC
>SABV01000408.1 GCA_009928855.1 Erysipelotrichia bacterium
TTTTTTTCTGATTCTTCGTCTTCTTTGCGAACAATTTTTTTATCTGTAGCATCAGTTCTTTGAACTGTTTCGGTCTTTTGGGCGCTGGCGTTTTTATTTTGCGCAACATGCTCCGCCAGACCGGCTTCCTGGGCTTTCTGCTCTTCCCGCAAGCGGCTGGCATCATTATTGCCCATAATATTGGTTTTTATATCGATGGGGCGTACAGACATAATTTATTCCCCTCCTGGTAATAATATCGGCAAAAGCACATGCAAAATCAAGTTCAAACAAAGGGCAAGGCCAGATCTGGCCTTTTGTTACGAGTCGTCTGTCGTTTAAAATATGGCAGTAATAAAAAAACCACCGACGGTGCGGTGGTTTTTGCTTAAGAATCCAAAGAGTTTTTACTGACCTTTAACAAAAGCCTCGCCCTTATCGCAAAGTTTTTTAAGTGTAGCTTCGTCATGAGCTTCAGCGTAAAACCTGACAACCGGTTCGGTTCCAGAAAATCTTACCAGCACCCAGGCATCGTTTTCGAGAATACACTTGGTGCCATCAAGACGAATTACTTGTTTAACCTTGTAACCGGCCACTTCTTGCGGGTCTTGCTTCATGTTGGCAACAGCTTTTATTTTTTCTTCTTCGGTTAACCTGAAGTTCAGACGGCGGGTAAGATAGGTGCCGACCTTTTTGTAGAGGTCTTCCATGATCTGTGCTATTGGTTTTTTTTGCATGGCTACCATTTCGGCAACCAGCAGGCAGGCAATTATGCCATCTTTTTCTGGAACATGGCCTCGAATAGTCATGCCAGCTGATTCTTCGCCGCCCATAATGATTTTGTTCTGCGCAATCAGATCACCCAGAAATTTAAAACCGACTGCTGTTTCGATCAAGTCTATTTTGTGGTAGCGTGCCACTGCGTCGACAAGGTGAGTGGTCGCAACCGATCTGGCAGCGGCGCCAGGCCAGTCACGAGTGTTTTTCATGTGATCCAGAACCATGCCGAGCACCTGGTTGGGTTCATAAAATCTGCCCTTGGGGCCAAGAACGCCAAAGCGGTCAGCATCACCATCAGTGGCCAGACCAAGATCAAAGTCGCCCTCTTTCATTCTGGCAATCATATCGGGAATATGTGCCTCTGATGGTTCAGGAGGCTGGTTGCCAAAATAAGGGTCAAGATTGTCGTTCATTACGGTAACCTGGCAGCCGGCTTCTTTGAGAATGCGGTCGAGATAGCCGCGCGAAGTTCCATAAAGCGGATTTACCAGTATTTTTAGCTTTGCAGACCTGATGGCGTCAAGATTTATTTTGGCGCGCAGTTCTGCCAGATAAGTTTCCATGGGGTCTATTTTTTCAATCATGCCTTTGCGGGTTGCTTCGGCCAGAGTTATTTTCTTTATGTTGCCGGTTTTCATCAATTCATTGGCACGATTTTCAATGTCTTTTGTTGTTTCGGGCAGGGCAGGGCCGCCCCACGCCGGTGAAAATTTGAGACCCTGGTATTCTGGGGGATTATGGCTGGCAGTAAAATTGATGCCGCCGGCGAGCTTGCGTCTGAGAATTTCGAAGCTGATAACCGGTGTTGGAGTATCACGCACGCAGAGAAAAACCTTGATATCGTTTGCAGCAAAGATTTCAGCTGCAACTTCCATGAATCGTGGCGACATAAACCTCGCATCTGAGCCGATTACCACACCATTTGTTTGATTGATGCTCTTGAGATGATCGGCAATAGCCTGAGAGCATATTCTTACGTTTTCAAAAGTAAATTCATCGGCAATAATAGCTCGCCAGCCCGATGTACCAAACTTGATTTCCATATTCCCTCCGAGATTTTAAGATGTCTTTTCGCCTAGTCTAACCCCTGTCTGCGTTTCAGGCAAATAAAATTTATCTGCTTCATAGTTGAGTTCGCGCGCATTATTCAAATTTAATTGCCCGCAGCTGCCGGCCTTAGATAGCTTAAAATTTTTTCTGTATTTGCATGGCGATCGCACTAAAATACCCTGAACTTGCAATTAGACTAGATTCTAGATACCCGTCTTTGCGGGCATAGACTTCGCGGAAATGACGCAATCAGTGGGTTTAATGTGTTTGCACTGTATTTAATTGCTTTGGTAGATACGAGCAAACAGAGTGTGGTATTATCGGTTTATTAACTTTGCAGGAGGGTCTAAAGTGCTTCTTTGTAAATTTTTCGACAGCCTGTTGGGGCTTTTATATGTCTGGTTTTTTTACCAGTCACTGAGCTCGGGGGCCAGGAATGGCTGGGTTTTTCGCACGGTGAGTTCGAGCCGGGTTTTTAGTTTTTATCCGGCATTGATTAATGATATTTTTGTCGCTTTGGCATTTTTCCGGGTGTCGTTTTTTGAAACCAGCTTTGTTTATGGGCGAACAGCCATGCTGCTTATTGCTCATACCGCCGCTACAGGCGCTTTTGTTGCAAGATTCGTTAACGACGAAGGAGCCGATTTCGGGTGGGTGGGGCGGCCGTTCTGCTTTTTAGTCAGTGTTGGCTGTTATTATATGGCTATTATAGAAGGTATATCGCTGGCTGATATTGCTGAAACAATTCTTGACGCCTGATAAACCTTTTGCAGCTCAGCTTTTTAGTGCATCTGCCAAAATCTGGCATGCTGTTTCTACCATGTCGCTGGTAAAGACAAGCGGCGGGGTGAGCCTTAAGATGTTATGCCGCATATTGCCGGTGCCTGTAATCAGCCCAAGCTCACTGCTTAGATGGTGTACATTCAGCGCAGCTTCTTCATTTTCGAATTCTATTTCAAGCATCAGGCCGAGACCTCTTATTTGTTTTACCAGACGGTGTCCGCCTATTTTGGTCAGAAGCTGAGCCTTAAAAAAATCGCCGAGCTGTTCTGATCGTCGCAGAAGATT
>SABV01000409.1 GCA_009928855.1 Erysipelotrichia bacterium
TCCAGGAAGCGGCCGAGGAAATAGAGATAATCATGCCGTCTGGAATAGATTTCGAAAAACGTGTAATAGAAATTTATCAAAGTTGTCGCTCTCCAGACGAAATTCAGGAAGCATTGCTTTATTGCAACAGGAGCTTGAAGGGCAGATCGCTTCAAAAATTGACGATACAAGAAAGATTCTTCTTGAGCACTTTGATGAGGATGTTCATGAAAGACTTAAAGTAAACCTTGCGGGAACGCAGGCACGTCTGGACAAAATCGGGAGACTGTTCTGGGAGCTTACCAGATTTGAGCTGGCAGAATCCGCTGAATTTGAAGACGCTAATTATTCGTTTTTGCTTAAGAAAAGTCCTGTGCAAAATGCCTGGCCCGGCCATTATTTTCTTATTTCCAAGAACCAGGCAAATCAGCCAGGTGATTTTCTCTACAGGCTTAGTCACCCGCTGGGTGAATATGTAATAAAATCAGGCCAGGAAGAGAGTTGCCCTGTATCTGAGGTTGTTTTCAACATAACCGATCACTCGTCAAAAATCAGTCTGGTCGAGCAGTTAAAGGGCAAGGCCGGTTGGCTTTGTCTGCAAAAACTTACTATAAATTCATACGGCCAGGATGAATATCTGTTGTTCAGCGGCTTCGACGATAGCGGAAAAAATATTGACCAGGAAGCCTGCCAGAAGCTTTTTATGTGTTATGGCAATGTTGGACAAAAAATTGATATCACCGAAAAGGCTGCTTTTAGGCTTAATGAAGAAGAAGAACGTCATTGCAAGGCAACCATTGCCACAAACCTTGAGCAGAACAATTGCCATTTCAATGAGGTGCGTGATCAACTCGATAAATGGGCCGAAGATATGGAGAAAGCCGCTCAAAAGGAGCTTGACGATATAAAAAGGCAGATTCGAGAGTTACAGCGCCAGAGTCGTCAAGCACCAACGATCGAAGAGCAGCATCAGTTTCAGGAAGAAATTTCCAGGCTCGAAAGAAAAAAGCGAAAACTTCGCGAAAGAATTTTTGATGTAGAAGATGAGATCGCGCAGCGTCGAGATAAGCTTGTCAATGCGCTTGAAGCACGAATGAAGCAGAAGACTAACACCGAAAGACTTTTCGCCATACGCTGGAAAGTTATTTAAGATCAGGAGACCTTTATGCCAACCGTTTATAAACTGCGTAACCGCTTGATGAATAAACTGAAAGAGCTTTTTCAGCTCGATCAGCCTGATCTTGATTTTGGTTTTTACCGAATAATGCATGCAAAATCAGACCAGGTTCGGGATTTTCTCGAAAATGATCTCTTGAAAATCATCAGTGATGAGTTTGCTGAAGTTGATGAAGCAAAATGTGCAGAATTTAAAAAGGGTTATGAGGATGCAATAAAGACTGCCAAAGACTTTGGTGCGCCTGAACCCGAAAAAACTCCTGCTGTCAAAGATGCGCTGGCAAAATGGAATGCGGCAAAAGATTCAAGTGCAAGTGAAGCAGAAGTTTATGAGCATCTTTACCAGTTCTTCGAACGCTATTATGAAGATGGCGACTTCGTTTCAAGACGTTACTATGCGCGCGAGACCTCTGGTCGCGCTGCCCCTTACGCAATTCCATATAGCGGTGAAGAAGTAAAACTGCATTGGGCCAATTCTGATCAATATTACATCAAGACTGCCGAGTATTTTAATAACTATTCGTTTGATCTGGTTCAATCGACTGAAGTGAGCCAGATGTCGCCAATGGAAAAGACCTTGAAAGGTATTACAGATAAGCCGGTCAGAGTTCATTGCAGAATCGTTGAAGCAACAGAGGGCGAACATGGCAATGTCAAAGCCAGTGACCAGAATAAAAGATTTTTCATAATTGATTCATCCAAGCCGGTTGAGCTGAATGAAGAAAATGAATTGATTATAAATTTTCAGTATAGGCATGATCCTGAAAAAGGTGGCGTTCAGGAAGGCAGCTGGCGCGATAAGCGCAATGAAGAAGCCGTTGAATTCATTCTTAAAGAACTTGAATCTTTGCAAAATGAGAAAAAGGCCCTAAAAGAGATAATAACTGAATATCTGCTTCTGCTGAGACTTCCCTCACCAACAGAGAAAAAGAAAGATCGACCGTTAATTGCAAAATACATAAACCAATATACTGGCCGCAACAGCATGGATTATTTTATTCATAAAGATCTGGGCGGATTTTTGCGGCGTGAGCTTGATTTTTATATCAAGAACGAAATCATGCGTCTCGATGATATAGAAGGTGCTGATGCCCCGGCAGTAGAATTTTACTTGAAAAAAGTTCGGGTAATGCGCCGCATTGCCAGCAAACTTATTGATTTTCTTGCCCAGCTTGAAGAGTTTCAAAAGAAGCTCTGGCTCAAGAAAAAATTTGTCGTCGAAACCAATTACTGCATAACTCTTGACCGTATACCAGAAGAATTCTATGCAGAAATAGTCGTCAATGAATCTCAGCACAATGAATGGGTAGAGTTGTTTGCAATTAATGAAATACAAGCCACCAAAGGTGACTTGCTTGAATCAGGCTCCCCGGGCTATTCCAGACCACTTAAAATTGATTTTTTAAAAGCGAATAAGAATCTTGTTCTCGACACCAGGTTTTTTTCTGAGGCTTTCAAAGCCAGATTGATTGCCTCAATAGACAATTTTGACGAGCAATGCGATGGTCTTCTGATTCATTCAGAAAATTTTCAGGCTTTAAATTCACTTCAGGAGCGCTACATCGATCAAGTTAAATGCGTTTACATTGATCCACCTTATAATACAAGTGCGTCGGAGATTTTATATAAAAATTCTTTCAGAGATTCTTCTTGGCTTTCAATGATCCATTGCAATCTAATACTTGCAAAAAAATATCTTTCCAAAACCGAAGGTATTCTTT
>SABV01000410.1 GCA_009928855.1 Erysipelotrichia bacterium
GCTTACGGTTAGAGGTTAGATGAGCACCTTTGCGAGCGCGGGTGATAGCACCGGCTTCGCTTCCAAAAATTGTCAAGGTTTCAAAATTTCCCATGATTGCTTATTATTTAGGATTGATTAATTGATTACTAATTCCGGATCCCTTGTCACAACAAGGTTGATGATCTGACTGCTCATTGGTATGATGTCGTTCACAGACTCACGGCCGTCGCAGAAAATAGGCGCTGTTACATTATTGAAGTTGCAGAGGGTGTTGACTATGTCAAGGCCCGCGTTAACCTGCTCTGCCGTGTTTGTGGCCGAAATAGGAACATTCTTCAGGTTGGTTGCAATACAGCATTCGAATTCGTTGCCGTCAATGGTTTTGTCAAAGAGCTGGAACTTGACGATCCTGAACAGGGAGTTGATTCGTGCCTCGCTCTCCTCAATCTTTGCGCGGGTAAACTCGGCAATGGTGAATTCCTGTTTTTCGATGTCAGCAATCTGCTGCGCGAGTTCGGCAGCCTCTTTTGCGAGTTTCTTGACTTCTGCCTCATACTGCGGAATAAGGGCCTGTTTTGAAAGGATATCCTTCAGCGCGTCACGCTTTGCAGTAAGCTCTTTTTTCTGTTCGAGAAGGTCTGCATTGTCAACCGGCTTCACTTCCTGAATAGTGGCCTGGATATCCTTGATCTCCTTCTCAAGGTCGTTCCACTCCGGCAGCTCTTCCTGGATAACTGTTGCAACGGCCATGATAGGCATTGCCTTCAGCTCTTCCTGGATCTTCTGAACTTCGATTTCAGCCTCATTCACTGCATCGGTGTCGTTCTTCAGCTGCTTTTCGGCTTCCTTAACCGAATCGTTCAGCGCATTGAGTTCTTTGCCCTTGTCGGCTCCTTCAGAATTTATGTTGTCGAGTTTTTTCTGCTTGCTTTCAAAAAACGCGTTTTTAGCCTTTTCCTGGGCCTCTTCGTGTTTTGCGGTCGCTTGGGTGTCCGTGCAGGTGATATTAAAAACAGGGCAAGTCAGGCAGCCGTCCTGGGCCTTATACTCGGCCTTGTTCTGTTCGTGCCATTGATCGCGCAGGGTTTCAATCTCCTTCTCCTTTGAAGTAACCTGTCTTTTCAGGTTGTTCACTTTAATTTCTGAATTGCCTTTGTCGCGTCTTACTTGCTCCAGGTTGCGAGTTGCAGTCTTCAGGTTGCCGTCAAGTACAGCGCGTTTCTGATTGCCTTCAAATTGAGCATTTTGAGCCTCTTGTTTTTTCTTGAAAACAAGCTCTTGCTGCTGTGATTTGAGCATGTTGATGTCTTTCTGCTTCTGTTGAACACCTTCATACTGCGTGCGAATAGCTGCAGAGCGGTCGGCGATTGAATCTTCAACCTCTGTTATCTGCTTTTCAATACCTGCAAGCTCTGTATTTAGCTGCTCAACATCCTTCGCTTCCGGCATCAGCCTTGTTGTCTGGTCGATTCTTGGCTGAATGTTTTCAAGGTCTTCCTTCAGCTTGCGCTTGCGAGCAGCAATCTCCTTCTTGAACTCCGCAAAGGACTTGCCGGAAAGACTGTCCATGAGTGCTGTAAATTCCGGACTCGTTGCTGCAATCTCGGCATCACTCAAAGTGCCGGCAATCTGAAACAGGATCTCTCTCTGTTTTGTCCAATTGAGTGAGAGGAAATAAGCCGGGTTGGTGATAAGCTTGAAAACGGTCTCGTCGATGATCATGTCAACGCGTGCCTTGTACTCCGAAGCCTTAAGAGGAACATTGTTCACATAAAACAAGGTCTCATTGCCGTCATATACCTCTTCAGAGGTTCCGCGCCTGCGCACCCATTTCTGATGAAGTTCGCGACGAAGATTGTATGGCCGGCCGTCAACTTCAATCTCTGCAGTGACAACTGCATCAACTTTGTCCAGGCCCTTTGGCAAAATTTCATAATCCTTGCGGTCAAACTGATCCTTACCGAACAGCAGCCAGGTGAAAGCGTCGAAGATTGTAGACTTACCGGAAGCATTCTTTCCGTAGATGTTCGTCTGTTCAGAGAACTCAACGACTCTGTTTCTGTGTCCCTTGAAATTAATCAAGGTCATTGATTTTAGTGTTACTTTTTTCATTTTGTTGCGGTTAATAATTAATTACTTTGTAATATGTCCTTACTGCTGTGAGCAACTGAATGCGGTCAAATACTACCGCTGAGTTGCGCTCTCCTCCCTTTTTCGGTTCAATAAGCTCGGCTTTGATCAGCGTTGCAATCAGCCTCTTATTATAAGTCCTCTCGGCTTCTGTTCTCTTAATAACAGGACTCTTTGCCCCGATTTCAATTAGTGCTTTTTCAGCGCCCACTTCCGCAGCATCAATTAGTGCATTGCGATACTCTGTTTGAGATAGAGTCATTTTCATAAGCTTAGTTTAGATTTTTCAAGCTTGTTTATCAGTCGTACTGCATTAGCAAGATTGGCAAGAGCGAGAATTGGATATAACCACTGAACAAATTGGCTTTCGCTGTTTGGAGTGCCAAAATGAAGAAATAAGCTCACGACAAGATATAAAGCTGTTAGTTGTTTTTTAGTTTTCAGTTTCATAGCGTTGCGGTTTTTGAAGCTTCATTGATTACATTACTTCTGCTTGCGGACGTCTTTGTGATGAGACTAATAGAAACAAGCATAATCACAAGCAGAAACACAGCGACAATACCTTTCTTCAGCAGCGTTGCGTGTATAGGTATGTTGTAGTGTGAGCAGAACCACAGGGCCGAAAGCTCGTTTGACTTCGATACACCTGTTTTTTTGTAGATAGACCTGACTGTATTTTCAACAGTCCTTTCCGAAATGAATAGTTTGCTTGCAATTTCTTTTTTGCTCGCTCCCCAAGCGACCATTTCGGCAATTTCTAAT
>SABV01000411.1 GCA_009928855.1 Erysipelotrichia bacterium
TCGAACATTGCTATGCCTTCCAGCAGAAGCTTCTCGGCATCGGCAGAGCGGTTATTTTTAAGATACAATTCTGAGATGTGATGGTATACCGGCATGACTTTACCCATGATATTGCGCTTAAAAAACGGTTTGTCTGAGTTTTTTTCGAGGTTGCTGCGTAACAGTTCTATGATTTTATAGAGTTCTGCTGCGGCTTCGTCAAGCTTGTTCTGGTCTTCATAGAGCTGTGCCAGCCCTTTGTGCGCCTCGGCCATCATCATGAGCGAATTGTTGCGCTGCATCTCTTTCTCGCGTTCGGGGTCATGTTTTTTCATTTCCATGCCGCGAGGGGGGCCTTCCATGCGGTCGCCGGGGCCCGGCTGTATTTCGGGAATGCCCGGTTCGCCGACCTCCGGTTTTTCCATTGCGGGGCCTGGCATCTGAGCCGATGTAATCATGCTTACGCATACAAACATTACGATAAAAGCCATTAACCTGATGTTTCGTTCCATTCTTCTTCCTCCTTCTCGTTTTCGATTAAATCTAAAATCTGCTCTTTTGGCATAAAGCTCATAATCTGAGATGTCTCAAGCTCAAAAAAGGTTACATCAGAAAATTCATTTTTATAAAAATCCGGCAGTTTTTCGTCGCTCTTATCTACGAAGCTGATCTGCTCAATGGTATTTGCGGGCTGTTGCGGTGGTTTTTGTATAAAATCAAGCAATGCAAACCCGGTCACGAGAGACAGGCCAAACACAAACCCGTATTTCAGGCCGCTTGTATACATCTCCCAGAAGCTTTTGGGCTTATCTGCGTCATTTGCTTTTGTCATTTCGGGCAATTTTGCCGGGAAACAGCCCGCGGTTGCCGGTTGCCATTGCGCTGGCAACAGCCCCTCAGGCGGCGTAACGGTTGTCTGGCTCAGCCACTCTGAACATGCCGGGCAGGTATTCAGATGCTGTTCACACTTAAAATCAGAATCTTCACTCGCTGTGACGAGCTTTCTGAATTCTTCACATTTCATTGCTATCTGCTTCCTTTCTGTTGGCCTGTTGCCACAGGGCGGCGAATCTGTTACGGGCGCGAAACAGTATTATTTTGGCGTTGTTTTCTGTTACTTCAAGAACCTGGGCGGTCTCTTTGAGGGGCATTTCGTCCCAGTAGGTCATGATGAGTATTGCCCGGTCTCTCTCGGGAAGACGCTCTAAGACCTCATTTATGTCAAGTCGCAGTTCGGTCGCGCCTGACTCAGATACAACGTTTTTGTCAGAATCTTTTGCCGGTTGCTCTGTTTTTTGGCTGACTATTTTTAGCGCGCTGCGGTAAAGAATCTGATAGAGCCAGGTGCGCAGCTTTGCTTCACCTCTGAAATTGCCGATTGCTCTGAATGCTGCTGCAAATGCTTCCTGTACTGCGTCTTCTGCCTGATGTCTATTTTTAAGTATGCGCAGGGCATGGGTGAACAAAAACGAGGAATGATTGACGAAAATGGCTCTGAAGCCATCTTCTCGACCTTGAACGGCTAATTTTACTGCTTCGGTATCATTCATTATCAATTTAGATACCATATCTGCTGCTCAGGTTACACAAAAATAGAGCAAAGTTTTGAATGTCAGTATAAACCGACGAGCAAGCTTGTGTTTGCGCTTGATTCAGCGCCCTACGTAGAGAACTTCTTCGCTCAGTTCGATGCCGAAATCGTTCATGACTTTTTGTTTCAGCATGTTGGCCAGATGTTTTACATCTGCGGCTGTGGCATTGCCCGTGTTAATGATAAAATTGGCATGTTTCTGAAAGACCGAAGCGCCACCATAAAACATGCTTTTGGCTCCGACCTGCTCTAATACACTGCCTGCCGCGCGTCTGCGATCTTCGCCCGGTAGTGGCGGCAGATTCTTAAAAAATGACCCGGCGCAGCCCACTTCGCATGAGGGGTGCTTGCTGTGGCGCTGAAGAATAATATCGTCCATTTTTAGTCTTATTTCTTCACAATTGCCCGCCTCAAGCTGAAACCTGGCACTGAGAACGATATGAGGCTCAGTTTTCAGCAGACTGCTGCGGTAATCGAATTTAAAAAAAGAATTCGGCACTGTCTGCACACTGCCATCGGGAAAAAGCACCCGCGCATCAATGAGAACATCCGCAATGCACCTTCCATAAGCGCCTGCATTGCCATAAATCGCACCCCCCAAACTGCCCGGAATACCGGTGAAAGGCTCAATGCCGGTAAGACCGTTTTGCTGCGCCAGAGTGACTACAAAAGCAAGGGCAAAACCTGATGAAATAGTTATCTGATGTTTGTCGAGATCGACCAGATTGATATCACGAGACCGATTGTGCACCACAAGCCCGTCGAGACCAGCGTCAGAAACAACAAGGTTCGAACCGCCGCCCAGAATGAAGAGTGGCATGCGCTCGCGCCTGGCGTAAGCTACGGCTGCCTGAAGATTGTCAGAATTGTGTGCTTCATAAAAAAACTCAGCCGGGCCACCAAGTTTGAAGGTGACCAGGTCTTTGAGAGGAACGTTTTTTCTGATAAGCTCAGGATTAAATTCGGTCATCGGGTGTGCCTCCGGCAGTCTTTTCACTGATATATTATCGGGAAAAGACTGCCGGTGCTTTAGTTATTTGCTTTCTGGGGCAACTGGCGATACGGTTGCGATGTCCTGGAGGATGACGATATCCATTTTGTCGCCCTGTTTAACTTTTTCTGGAACATCATGCCCTTTGACGATCTGGCCGAAAACGGTATACTGATTGTCGAGGTGCGGAATTGCGTCAAGGCAGATATAGAACTGGCTGCCGGCGGAGTTGGGGTCGCTGGTGCGTGCCATTGCCAGAGTGCCTTTGAGATGTTTGCGCGCATTGAATTCTGCCGGAAGTGTGTAGCCGGGG
>SABV01000071.1 GCA_009928855.1 Erysipelotrichia bacterium
GGGCCATCAGGTGCAATAAAAGCCATTATTTCGGCGCGACCGCCATAAACGGCCAGAGGCATACCACCGCCAACGATTTTGCCCAGGCACGTCAGATCAGGTTTTACTTCGGTTATATTGCTGACGCCACCAAAACAGGCTCTGAAACCGGTCATTACCTCGTCAAAAATCAGCAGCGCTCCATGCTCGTTACAAAGCTGGCGCAAAGTCGCCAGGTAGCCGGGCGCAGGATTCACGACCCCCATATTGCCACACACCGGCTCGATAATAACAGCAGCCACTTTGCCGCGATAATGCTCGAAACACTGCCACACCGCAGTAGCATCGTTAAACGGCACCACCACAGTATTTTTTGCAATGTCATCCGGAATTCCCGGGCAGCCTGGAATTGCGAGAGTTGCAACCCCCGAACCGGCCGACACCAGCAGAGAATCTGCATGCCCATGATAGGCCCCATCACACTTAACGATAACAGGCCTTCCGGCATAACCACGAGCCAGTCGAATTGCCGACATAGTCGCTTCGGTGCCTGAACTGACAAAACGCATCTTCTCAATTACAGGAAAAGCGCTCTTAACAAGTTCACCAAGTTCAGTCTCGGCCTCTGTGGGCGCTCCAAAACTCAAGCCGTTGGCTGCTGCCCTGCAGACGGCGTCCAGAACATCCGGGTCTGCGTGGCCAAGGATAATTGGCCCCCAGGAACCAACATAGTCAATATATGAATGCCCATCGACATCCACAATCTGACTTCCGTAAGCCTTGCTTATAAAAACCGGGTTACACCCCACAGATTTGAAAGCCCTTACCGGGCTGTTTACCCCACCCGGAAAAATTGCCGAGGCTGCCTTTAAAGCACGGCTGTTCATTGGCGAACATCCTCAAAATATCGCATAGAAGTCTTTTTAAGCTCTCTGGTCGTACGAAAAATCTTGAAGCCGTCGAATTTGAATCTTTCTGATATACCAGCAACAATATTGCGAAGATCTTCTTCAGATCTGGCATGAATCATTGTAAAAAGATTGTAAGGCCAGTTCTCAGGGCATTCTCTCTCATAGCAATGTGAAACTTCGCGCATTTCAGCGATCGCGTTACCTGTTTCATCAAGCAATTCATCAGGCACATTCCAGGCAACCAGCGCATTAGCGCCATAACCGGCCTGATCCGGGCGTATTGCGGCTCCAATACGTCTGATAATGCCTTCATCCCGGCATTTTCCAATTATTTCAATAACTTCCTCTTCTGTGCAGCCCACCTGTGTGGCAATGCGCTTGAAAGGGCGTGTTTCAAGCTTAAAGCCATCCTGAAGTTCGCACAGAATCTGACGTGTTTTGCTGTCCATCACTGTCTCCTAGTCAAGATCTACCTTTACCTTAAACAGTTTCTTCGACGGAAAAATCATGATTTCATCAATTCCGGTTTCTTTTCTTATAGCAGCGAAAATTTCTTCGCGACGCTCGGCTGTAGGCGCGATAACAGTAAACCACACGTTCGGCAAGCCTTCGCGCAAATAATTATGAGTTATCTCCGCAAAGCCGTTTATAATTTCTGCCACCCTTTCAACTTGCTGCTCAGGCACATTCATAGCGGCAAGGCAACCGCGGTAGCCAAGCTTACGACTGTCAAAAAATGGTCCAAGATAACGAATGACTCCACTTTCAATCATTCGTGCAACTCGCGATATCACAGAGACTTCATCCATCCAGAGCTTGTCACCAATCACCTTGTATGGTTCAGATTCGAGGGGAAACTTGCCCTGAAGCATTTGCAGTATTTCACGGTCTTTTTCGTCCATCAGGCTTGTCCTTCCTTGATCATAAGGCTACCGCCAATAACCAGTTCGAGAATTGTACCAATATACTCAGGTTTTGCTTCTTTGACCAGCAGAAAACTTACAATTTGGGTCTGTGGCCATAAAATTGCCTGTTACCGCATAAGCACGAGCCCGGCACCCGCCGCATATTTTATTAAACCTGCAATCCCCACAGACACCTTCTAATTTTTCAGGGCTGCGCATCGCTTTCAGTTCAGTGCTGCAACGGTAAATCTCACTCAACGCTTTTTCTCTGACATTGCCGACAACGAGATCAAAATAACCACAGGGTTTGACTTCGCCGCACCAGCTGACAAAAACAAAACCGTTTCCGGCCATGCAGCTACGGCCACGACTGCCCGGCTCACGCCCCATTTCGGCTCTGATCTGCGCATATTGTGGCGCGCAGGTAACCTTAACCGGAATCGGCCAATCATCAGATTCTGCCGCAACATACCTAAGAACACGCTCAATTTCAGCTTGAGGCAGATCTACTTCAGACCCTGCATCTGCCGCACGCCCCATGGGCACAATAAAAAACAGGTGCCATGCTGAAGCGCCCAGCTCAATGACCCAGTTTTTCAATTCTTCGAGGCGATTTGAGTTGGTTGGCAACACACTGGTGTTTATCTGAAAAGACAGCCCGTTCTCCTTTATTCGCGCAAATGCCGCAAGAGCATGCTGATATGCTCCTTTTACTCTGACAAAATTATCATGGTCAATTTCGTTATCAGAATGCATACTGAAACTGAAATGCCTGACGCCTGACTTTGCAAGGCTCTTTATGCGTTCATCGGTCAAAAGAGAACCGTCATTACATGAAACAACGGGCCGATGACCAAACTCAACGGCTTTTTCGGCAATCGCTTCAAGATCATTTCGCAGCAACGGTTCGCCACCGCTCAAAATCACTATGGCAGCCCCGACTTCTGCCGCTGAAGCAAGCATGTTCACCGCCTCATCAGTAGTCAGCTCGTCGGGATCACGGCAATCAATCGCCGACGCCCGACAATGAGGGCAGGCCAGAGGGCAGGCGCGCGTCGTTTCCCAGGCAAGAACACGCAATAAATTCTGATTGTCAGCTGAAAATGCGTGAGGGTGCATTAGCGTAACTCCTCTCTCAACCATCTGGCCGCCTGCGGCGCGAAATAGGTCAAAATCAGGTCAGCACCGGCACGACGCATTGCTGTCAAAGTTTCTATAACAATCTGCCTCTCATCAACCCAACCCTTTTCTGCTGCGGCTTTAATCATGGAATATTCACCGGAAACCTGATATGCGGCAAGCGGGCACGCAAAATTATCCCTGGCCTGCCTTAGAACATCGAGGTAGGGCAACCCCGGCTTCACCATTAAAATGTCTGCCCCTTCCTCTAGATCGAGACGAAGCTCGGTCAAAGCATCTCTGGCTACTGCAAAATCCATCTGGTAGCTACGTCGATCGCCTTTGCCGGGAGCCGAACCGGCAGCTTCGCGAAAGGGACCGTAAAAAGATGATGCATATTTGACAGAATAAGACATTATCGGCACATGCACCTTGCCGTTTTGGTCAAGAAGAGTTCTGATAGCAGAAATTCTGCCATCCATCATGTCAGAAGGCGCCACCATGTCTGCGCCGGCCAGAACGTGAGCAAGCGACATTTTTGCAAGCTGTTTTATCGAACAGTCGTTATTTACGCATCCATCAGCATCAAGCAGGCCACAATGGCCATGACTGGTATAAGCGCATAAACAAACATCGGTGATCAGGTAAGCCGTTGGACACTCGCGCCTGATATGCCTTATTGCCTGGCAGACGATGCTGTTTTCATCGCATGCTGAGTCGCCACGAGCATCTTTTTTGGCCGGAACTCCAAAAAGAATAAAGGCATTGACACCATTTTGCATGGCTTCCAGAACAGGCTCGTGAATTCTGTTTACCGGCCAGTGCATCTGGCCAGGCATCGCCGAGATTTCGTGTGGCTCACATAGACCCTCTACCACAAATAGCGGGTAAATAAGATTGCACGCCGACACTGTCACTTCCCTGACCATGTTTCGCAATCTGCTGTCAATACGCAAACGACGGGGCCGTTCAACTGGAAAACTCATCTGCTGCTCCAATTATTTAATTTTGCAGCAGTGTACCACTCTTAAGAGAAATGATTCAACCACAGCCTTAGAATCAATTCCAAAGCTCATGACTGCTAAAAACCTGGTTTTGCCCTTACTCTTCCATCATCAAAACATCGCTGTCAAAACGCATCATCGGCATAAGCTCATCTGAGTCGTTACCCGCAGAAACGGCATCGAATTTCATAAGCTCTATCTCGGGCTCACCAGAGTCATCGAGATTATCATAGCTAACCTGCATATCAGCAGATGCTCCTGAATCATTGTCTGATTCATCGTCTTCACCAGAATTCGCTATGTCAGCCCCTTCAGCCATTAAACTTCCTTCACTGAGGTTTTCGCTTTGCGAGCCAAAAAAGAAATCAGAACCGAGTTCCTGCGAAAGAATATTCACCTCAGACTTCATCAAATCAGAGCCTTCATCTGAAATATCCGAAGAAGTCGGCAGAGCAGAAAAAGTTTTTTCATCATACAATATCCGGGTAAAACCATCTGCAGGCTTATTCTCAAAAGATTCTACAGAGGGCATTTTTAGATTTTGCGGCTTATTATTAAAATCAGCATCAAGAGACGCCATTTGTGTAACTACCGAATCTGCAGAATTATTTGTCTGCTGTTTCGAAGCGCCATCACCACCGAGCAAAAACAATGGCAACTTCTGAGTGCTGGCCGAACGGGCTTTTCTGGAGGCGTATTCATCGCGACTTTCAAAATTTACGGCTGGCGGCATATTGCCGGTTACGGGGCGGGAAGCCCTTACCATTTCGTTGCGAGTTTGAGAAATGTCTTCTTTAACTCTCAGAAAAAGACCACTTATCTGGTTTCTGGCATAAGTCGAAATCTGTTCCAATGCCTTTTCACTATTGTCAGGAGTCTGATATTTCATGCTTTCCGCAGCTTTCGCAATAAATCCACCGGTAAGATGGGTAAATTGCTGTGCGGTGTTACGCACCTGCGAATCGCCTATGACAACAGTATTGTCAACCCCTTTTACATAATTGTTAAGAGCCTCAAGCTGCACAAACATTTTTTCACGGGAAGGGGCCGGCAGATTGATCAGCGGAAACTGTCGTATTGCAAAATGATCTGAAAAGCGCAAAGTATCTCTGACTGTTTTTTTTATGGTCTCCAGCCCCATAGCCACCTGCTCGCTACTGCTTTGAACGTTGAGCAATAATCCCTTGAAAGCTTCTGCATTTGACTGAGTCATGCGCATCAACTGTTTAGACATCTGAACAAGCATATCCAGGCCATTCAAGGCAAGGGACGGAATAAGTTCAAGTGTTTCATAGGCGCTCTGCGAGATCTGAATATTTCTTTCAGCTCCAACCAGATATTTTTTTACCAGAAGAACCTGCCTGGCGTTGGCGCCACTTATCTGATCAACCGATTTATCAAGATTTTCAAGAGTTGCCTGACCCGGAGCGGTAATAATGCGGCCCAGATCCTGTAGACCTCTTGCTGTAGCGGCATTGGCAGCTTTAATTTCATTCACTGCCATCGCCGAATTTTTGATACTCTCTTTAAAAAGCTGCGTATCTATAACAAAAAGTTTTTGCAAAATATCGCGAGCAGCTTCATCATTATGACTACTGCTGATAGCCCGGCAGGCTTTTTCCAGACGATTTCGGGAATGAGTCCAATGGGAGGAAGCAAATTTATACGAATCCAGGTCATTGCCAGTCAGCTTTTGTTCTTCAAAATCGGCAACTTTTACCTGCACACTTTCAACCTGTTCAGTTTTCTCAACATTCGCTTTTGAAGAGCGCTGGCCTGAATTCAGCCATTCAAATGCACCCGCTCTGACGGGCATAGTCGACATTGCGGTAAAAAAGGCAGCAAGAAGCGCAACTCTGCTTACGATGGAAATGCCCATAGCTGGTCGCACGATTTCACCATCTGCGCGAAGCTGCTTAGAATCTGTGCAAAAAATAAAACCGGACATATTGCCTCCTGGTTCCGACACCTTTTTTTAGGTATATCGGCAAAACCAGAGTTTTTTTGCACTACTCGCCCAAATAAATAAGAAAACATCTTCGGCTTCAGTGAAGACAATCAAACAATTTTTTTAACCAGGAGCATACTTTTTGATTCTTCTTCGTATTGCTCTTTAAATCCAAGTTTCATCAGATAACGACGATGGGCGGCCACCTCAGTAACGGCCTCCAGTCGCGCAATCTGGCGATCACGGAAAAAGTAGGATTTTTTCTGGTAAATATAGGCGCCAAATTTGAAATCCCTGAATTCGGGCACGATGTAATCCATTACGACTCTGGCGCGGCCTTCACCGATTATGCGAATAGAAAAAATTCCAACCGGTATCATGTTGCGAAAAAGAATAGAAGTCTCAGAAATTTTGAGATCTTCGTAGCTGACCTCAGGAAAATGTTCACGAATATCGTCTTCATAAAAATCATAGAATTTTTTAAAAAAGCCATAACCGGTGTTTTCGAGTGAATCAAGGGAAAAACAAGCGCGGTTGCGCGTGTAATCAACCAGATACCAGACATTCATGACACTTATGTATGAGTTCACCACGAATATGGGAATAGCGCCGATAAGGTAACCATAAGCCGCAAAAAAAATGCTGCCCGCAAGGTTTATCCAGCGAAGTTTCCAGACCGACTTCATGCTCAAAGAAATAGCTACCAGCACCGAGCCCAAATACCCTATAAATTCAACTATATTGATATTCATTAAAAATCCTTAACAAAAGCAAAGAGCCACCAGAGGAACTATCTGATGGCTCTTTAAGCGGATCGGACGGGACTCGAACCCGCGACCTCCGGCGTGACAGGCCGGCGTTCTAAACCGACTGAACTACCGATCCCGGTAGTATATATAAAAGGTCGCCCGTAAAGGCGGCCTGTAGGGGAAGACTCAGATAAAGAGCCTTCAACAAAGGCGGCAATCGGATTTGAACCGATGAATAAAGGTTTTGCAGACCTTCGCCTTACCACTTGGCTATGCCGCCGGGCAAAACAAATGGCCAGGGTCGGAATCGAACCAACGACACACGGATTTTCAGTCCGTTGCTCTACCGACTGAGCTACCTGGCCTTAAAAAAACATCGGATCGGACGGGACTCGAACCCGCGACCTCCGGCGTGACAGGCCGGCGTTCTAAACCGACTGAACTACCGATCCAGACACGGTGGGCGGTGACGGGTTCGAACCGCCGACCACCTGGGTGTAAACCAGGAGCTCTTCCAACTGAGCTAACCGCCCTCGTCATGATGACAAAAAGAATGTTATCATTAACTTTTTCAACTGTCAACAAAAAGTTACTTTTTTTTAAAATCAGAACGTAACAACTTTCTGTACCTGATTTATTGCATCCAGAAGATCAAAATGATTTGCCAACTTACCGGCCCGCATAGATGCTTTCAGGTTTAATTTATCGAGAGCATGACCAGCCACCAGCACTCTGACGCCAAGTCGTTCAATTTTATTAATAACAGACAGAAGAGGACTGCCTTCGACACAAGCTTTAACGGAGTTATTCCAGAAAACCAGCGTTCTGGGAACCAGTTCACTCTCAGAAAGAGTGATGAGTATATCGCGAAACGAACTTTTGCCAATCTCATCATTCTCGCCGACATACAGGCGAGTAAACATCATCAAATAATTAGATATTTTGGCAGAAGGAACCCACACACGTTTTTCAAAATAAACGCCTTCGAAATAGCTGTGGTCCAATTCGCTTTTCTGGCTCAGAAGAAAGCTTCCTTCGTTAATTTTCGGTAATTATAACTCATTTCGGTGCAACACAACAACATTAAATTCTATAAATCGATTTGCCAAGCCCCATAAAACCCGCCAATAATCGAAAAACAAAATTTCAAATATACTTTTTTGCACCCGACAGGCGACAAACACAAATTATACATATTAGAATGCTTGACACCACACCACCCCTGTGCTAATGTCATTGCATACAGGCTGATAACAGGTACTATACGTACAGGAAGTCACCTGCTGTAACGTAGAACTGAACGCCTCTTATTGGATTCGCGAAAGGAGACTTTTTACAATGTTGAAACGTATATCTGTTTTTCTGACTGTTCTGCTTCTTGTATCTGTGGCCTTCACTGCCACCGCCCAGGAAAAGGTGCTTCTCCAGTATAACCCGGCTCCCGGCACTACTGCAAAATACAAGATGAACATTCGTGGCAATACTATTGTCACCGCATACAAAAGAGCCCAGAGAACCAATCTCGAAACAGCCATGACCATTGAGCAAAAAGTTACTGGCGTTGACAAAGACGGGAATATCGACATGGCAACCACTATTCTTGATGGTACCATCACCGTAAACAACACACCGACCCCTCTTCCCCAGCTTGGCCAGATCATCAGCGTTAAAATGGCTAAAAACGGCGAAATCATTTCTTCATCAGGAATGGACCAGCAGGGTGGCGATTTCAACCAGATGCAGATCAAGTTTCCGGATAAAGCCGTAGGCGTTGGCGAAAGCTGGAGTTCAAACATCAAGCCGAATCCACAGCTTCCGATACCCATGGATGTTAAATATACCGTAATGGGCTTTGAAAAGGTTGGCGGCGAAGACTGCGTTAAGCTTCAGTCTGAAGTCACCACTTCTCAGGGCGCTGCCGGCAGCATCAACCTTGACGTAAAAGCCAATGGCAACATCTGGTTTGCCTACAAAAAAGGCATCATGATTCAGAACGAAGTTACCTCAAACATGCTTATGGTCATGGAAAATGACCTCGGTGGCGGCAAAAAAGAAGCTATCGAAACCCGCATGAATCTCAGTCTTAAGATGGGTTTAACAAAATAACAATTGGTACCTTGACGCCTGAGCTTTCCGTTCTTATAATCTAAACCAAGATAGTAAACGGTCTTTGAAAATAAAACGGAGTTCAGTCTGAAAGCGTATCAGCGAGAACAAACCCCTTTGTTCTCTGGTACATACTAACGAAAACTGAGGCTCCGCTTTCCCCGAGGCGGAGCTTCTTTTATACCCGATACTTTACCCGGTATCGACTTTACCTACCTACCCTTAGTTCTCGTGTTCTGTTTTACGAAGTCAGGGAGTACCAAGTCTCCCAAATGTTCTTGTCCCGACTCTTAATAGGAGGAACTCATTATGAGGTTGAAACGCAGTATTATGAAGATGATAGCGACAACCTTGACCGTGGTCATGCTGCTAGCAGCCTTCGGAACCAGTGCCCATGCCGGACTGTTCACGAAGATCAAAGACGCGGTTAAGAACAACCCCGTAAAATCAGCCCTTGCTGGTGTTGCAGCTGTTGGTGGCGCAGTTATTGCGGCCCCATACATTGCGAGCGCGGTTGGTTTTGCATCAGGTAGTGTCGCAGGTATTGCTGGTGGAGCAACCGCAGCAGTAGCCGGAGCCGGAGCTGGTCTGGCCGGTATTGGTGCAACAATCTGGGGTGGCATAAGTGCCGCCGGCGGTTTTGTAGCAGGTGCTCTTGGCGCAATTGGTGGAGCAATCGGCAGCGTATTCTCCGGAATCGCAGGTTTTGTCGGTGGCATCATCGGAAGTCCGCTGTTCATTCCAGCTCTGTGTCTTGTAGGTGCAGCAGTGGTTGGATATCTGCTGTGGAAAAAATACAAACGCCAGAGCCAGACAGTAAGCAACGGCAGCAATCTTCCCACTATATCGACAAGCAGCGAAGTTGCAGTAAGCTCAAGTGTGGGTGCCCCAGGCACTGGCACATCGGTTGAAATTCCTGTAAGCGGTTCTGTATCAGCTCCCGAAGCAACCACTACCCCGGTTACCGAAGAAGTTGTTGTAGAAGCTGCTCCATCAGCGAATGCCTCTACCGAACTCAAATCTGCTCATGCAGAATATATCAAAGCTTACAACAAGTACATCAACATGGTTACCAACATCGGCGGATCTGAAAACCCCGACGAGGAACTTAGATCAAATCTGCTCCGCACTGACACTCAGAAAGCTCTGAATGACTATCGCGAAGCTTACAACAGGTATGTTACTCTCCTTCGCCAGAGTAATTCGAAGTAGCTGATGTAAAAAAAATCCCCGGGCCATCTGGCTCGGGGATTTTTTTTTACACAAATGATCTCACCTTAGCGATGCGTTAAATAAAACCCGTGCCAGTCTCCATCAATCTTTTCTTTGAGATTCAGCCAGCCGTTAACTGCAAAAGCTTCTTTAACCATGGGCGCATTGGTCGAATTAACCCCAGAAAAAATACCCCAGCCGCCTTTTTTGACCCAGGCTGAAAAAACAGGAAGATATTCCAGGATCACCGGCGAAGTTATATTGGCAACAATGCCATCGGCAGCCATCTCAGGCTTATAAGAGCCGAGATCAGCGCAAATCATCTTAAGACGATCTGAAATACCGTTTAAGGCAGCATTTTTTCTCATATTTTCAACGGCAGCACCCTCTATTTCCAGGGCAACCCCACCCGCAGCGTTTCTTTTCATAAGGTAAAAAGATAGAATTCCGCTACCAGCGCCAAGATCAAGAAAATAATTTCCAGTCGGATCAATCTCTGCCAGAAATTCAAGGCAAAGCTTCGTAGTCTCATGAGTCCCTGTACCAAAAGCCATTCCGGGGTCAATCAAAATAGTAATCGCATCTTCTCGGCATATGGGCTGGTCTTCCCAGGGTGGTCTTATGACTATAGTTTCTCCAACACAGATCGGCTTAAAATGCTCACGGAAACCTGCCATCCAATCCTGGTTATCGCTGTATTCCTCTACTGTCAAAGCTTCTGCTGAAAGCGAGAAGTCGCGCAACCATTCTTTAAGAGCCTTTTCAATCGCTACGGTATTCTGTTCGACGGTTGAAGCAACAAAGCTGACGATAGTTTCACCCGTGTAAATAAAATCAGTCTCTCCGCGGCCAGAATCTCTTATCTGCGGGCTTGAAAACGCCCCCACACCAAGACGCTCGGCCAGCCCAAGAAGGGGTTCTTCGCACTCAGAAGGAATTGACAGATTAAATCTTTTTAACACCGGATTAAACCCCTTTTTCTTTAATTCTCTTGATTCTGCCATCGACTTTTTCGACCATAAACTTGTCTTCAGCAGCAATCTTACGCAAATGGTTCAAAATTGTCAGAGCTTTTTCCAGCTGCCCCATCGCCTCCATGGCCTCAGACTTGCCAAGCATGGCAAATCTGTCATTTTCGTCAAATTCTTCAAGCACCTGATCGAATGTACGCAAGGCCCTGTCATTGAGGCCAACCTCAAGAAACATGCGACCGAGAACATTAACCGCGTAAACATCGTCAGGTTCATAGTTAAGCGCAAACATCAAATTGTAAATAGCGTTAGGAAAATCGCGTTTTTCCTGAAAGGCTTTACCAAGGTTGTAATAAGCAAACGCATAGTCCGGCTGAACTTCAACGGCCTTTTTCAGATATTGAATTCCGTCGTCATGCCGTCCCTGCAATACAAGCAGTTTCCCCATGTTGCTGAGAGTAAAAGCGTCATTGGCATCAATATTGACCGCCAGCGCAAACTGTTCTTCAGCTTCTGCATACATGCCCTTGTCCATGAAAATCATGCCAAGATTTTTCAAAATCGAAACTTTATCCGGCGCAGAAGCCAGCGCTGAACTGAAATGTTCTCTGGCTTCTTCAATAGTCGAAGTTTCAAGACATATTCGACCAATATAATAATTGGCATCACTATTATCAGAATCTATGGACAACACGCGATTAAAATGCCCTTGAGCACCGGCAAAGTCACGGTTATCAATGGCTACACGCCCAAGGAGCACCATTGCAGAAACATTCTGAGCGTCCTTTTTGATAATTTCATTCGCCAGTCTGACAGCCTCAGACGTGTTACTAAGCTCAAACATTACGGTTGCAAGACTCAATTTGTTGTACAAATCAGCTGGATTAACCTCAAGAGCCTTTTTCAGAATTTCGAGACATTTTTCATAATCGCCCTTCATGCGGTAGGCCAGAGCAAGCGAATTACGGGCATAGCGGTCGGCCGGGTTCATTTTAACCGTATGCTCCAGAGTAGAAATGGCTTTTTCTATGTCACCCTGCTCTAAATATGTGTTACCAAGCAGGTAATTAGTATAAAGATCTTCTTTTTTAACCTTCAATGAACCATCGAGAAGTTCTCTGGCGCCATCGAAATCTCCCTTTTCCTTGAGAACCATGGCGAGCTTGTTCATTGTATAAATGTCATTGGGCTTAATCTGAAGCGCTTCTTCAAAAAATTTCTGCGCTTCATCGAGCCTGTTTAATTTAAGAGCCTCATTTCCTTTGGCATAAGCTTCTTGAAAATCCATTCATGACTCCTTCTCTTAAATGCAATTATCGCACAAGCCCGACTGCTATCCTGGGCACAAACCCATCACAAATCAAACTTCTATATCAAGATCTGCTTTTAGAGCAGTCAAAGAAGCCACGACCTGTCGTCTCACCATTGGGTCTTTATCAGACAGAGCATTTATCAAGGGTTCTACCCCCTGTGCCATTCCAAGTTTTCCGAGGGCATAAGCAGCTGATGCTCTCATATTGCTTTCTGAGTCTTTTATCATGCGCGAAAGCAATTCAAAAACCTTTAAATCTCCATATTTTCCGAGGGCAATAAGAATATTGGCCTTCACACGGTTATCCTGCTCGTCTACAAGGAGATTGAAAAACTCATACACCTTTTTACCGCCAATCGCTTCAAGCGCTTCAACAGCGTTTGCCTTGACACGACGATCGCCACATCTGAGTTTTTCAGAAAGAACCGGAATATGCTCTTCTGTGCCCACTTTACCCAGAACCGCAATAGCGCGGGAAAGAACCTTTGAATCTGGCTCTGTGGCAACAGCATTCTCTACAAAGGGCCTTGATTTATCGGGAGCAATGCGTTCAATGACATCCATTACCTGATACCTGACGTCAGGATCTTCATCTCTGTACCACTCAAAAAGCTTTTCAGCGCCTATCCCATCAATTGAGTTTTTGAGAATGCGCAAGATCATGATTTTAGTCCATGAAGTAGCCCCGGCGAAGCACTCTGTAAGCTCACCAGTCTCTTTAAAACTACCCACAACAAAGGCATTCATACGCCCCTGCTCGCTGGAAAGAACTTCCAGTTCATCAAAATTAAGCACGTCTTTAAGCAAAACATTTATTTCGCGACTGGCAATTACTTCGTCGCTGTCCTGAACCTTGGCCAATGTCCTGAAATCACTGAATCCATCACCGATCATTGTCATCCCGTCGGAATTTTCGCCAACCTGGCCGCGAATCATTTCCATGGCGTGCATTGTAAGTTTGGGTGCGAAAGGAAGATCCTGACGGCGGCCAAGATCTCTTGCTGCAAGTTTTGCCGCGTTCAGAGACTTCAGCAAAGAATCATGGCGATTGGCAAAATTGAATAACACGAGAACCCCAGATGGAAATAACTGCATACTGACATTGTTGCCCGGCTGAACAATCTTGCGCATGCAGGTATAACATTCTTGAACAGCCGAAAAAATGCGGCTGCCATCAACTCTCGAAATTGATTCGTCTATGCCGCTGAAATACAGAAAAACAGAAACGGCAAAGAGTTTCTCGCCATTTTTTTCGTGGCCAGAAAGAGCTTTTAGGGTTCTCTCGACGATGCTGCGACTTACATATTGCTGTAAACCACGACCAATAAGATCACGCTCTTTCATGCTCATTATCATAAAATTAAAAGCATGCGCCATATGGCCGAATTCATCATTGCGCTCAATATAAATATTTTGCCGCAAATCTCCGGCCGTAACCTGCTCCATGGCCTTAATAAACCAGGAAATCTCTTTAGAAATACGACGAGACAAAAGATGCATAAAAAACAGCATCAACAAAAGAGCAGTGAGAAATAGTAAAAGCAATTTGTCACGCATTTCCGACAATGGCTCATACCGGCTGGCACTGCGCAAGCCCAGCTTTACCGTGCCAATACGATGCTGCCCGTTTGTTATTGGCACCAACGCTTCATACATATCCTGGTCATCAAGCCTGAAAATCACAGGTTGTTCAGAATTCAGACTTTTCAGATAATTAACGTCACCATCTGCATTTGTGCCGGCAAAAGCAGGATCTGAATGAAAAACGATCTGCTCATCCTTAATTACAGCAACATAAGCAAAAACCTCATCTGCCGACACAAGACGACAAGCCTCTTTTATATCGCTGTCTTCTCCCGTTTCGACAAGACGCCAGGCAGATGGAACAAACATTTTTGCGACATAAAGGCCATGTCTGATGAATGTGTCGCGCCAATGACGGTCATACCAGTCGTGAATAGTCATACGGGAAAAAAAGAACAGCATAAGTATTATCAGGGCAGTGCCACCCAGAAGCGTCTGCTGAAGATTCGCCGCATGATGTTTTCTCACAAACCAGCTTGCAACAAGCGCCAGAAGCAAAAGAGAAAAAATAAGAGTATTGCGAAAACGAACTTGAGAGACGCGCCGGTCTTCAGCCTCTCTAAAAAAACCAACTCTGAGAACAACCTTTTTGCCACTGCTGGTAATAACAGGAATCGCAGCCTCCACAAGTGAGGTAGTTCTTGAGGTATCTTTAAAAGGAATCAACTTGAGATGCGGTGATTTTAAGGCCTCTTCTTCTATTTTTTCAAGAACGCCAACCGGCATCGCATAATTTTCTGAACGAGCCAGCAAAGCCCCGTCTGGCTGCTGCAAAGCAGCGTAAGCAATGGCTTCCTCGGCCAGAAGGTTTGAAAGGCGTGGCGAGATGTCTATGCGCCGATCTAA
>SABV01000412.1 GCA_009928855.1 Erysipelotrichia bacterium
CGAAGCAATCTGAGTTGCGATAATCTGCAGACCGATAATATCTTCGTCGCGGTAAGCGTATGGTTTTCGACTGCCGATAACGAGAACTCCGATAAGACGCCCTGAAACTTCAATAGGCAAAATCAGCACAGAATTGTAATCGTGCGTATATGTCAGATAGGGTTTCAATTCTTTTGCAGCGAGGCCAACAGGTCCCTCGCCAACATTTATAGTTCTGGGAAAAGAGTCGTCATTGCCGTTCTCTTTTCTCGCTTCCAGAAGCTTTCCATCTGATGAAAGAAAATACAACAGATAGGTATCAAAATTGATAAAACTCCTGGCAACCTTGCCAAGTGCATCGTAAATATTGCGAAAATCAATCAGAGACTCTGCCTGTTGCGAAATTTCATAAAGTGCAGACAGCCTCGAATTTTTGTGAATCATTTCATTGTTGAGCCTGAAATTTTCAAACAGTGAGCCCATAAACGGCGTTATTATTTCAAGAAAACTGCGCTGTTCCTGGGAGAATTCAACTCTTCCGGCTGGCTTAAACATAACAAGCAACGCTACCGGTTTACCAGAAAGCGTTACAGGCCAGGCAGACATTTTCTTTATCGAAAATCGGGCAGAAATTTCATATTCTGAAACTCCAGACACCTGCATGTTGTCACGAAGTCTTAAATAGGCCGAGAAACAATCATTCAGAAATTCATCCCTTATATCAGGCTCAGGAGCAGACTCCTGAAAACTTTTAATAAAAGGAATCATCGTGCTGTTTTTTTCATGCGGAGTCAGCAGGAGCGCTCCAATAGATTCTGTTAAAGACACAGCACTCTCGGTAAGAAATAAAAGGGCCCTGTCTGAAGTAAGATGCGAGATCGCCTGAGCAATTTCGCTCAACAAAGAAATGGCAATGACCGGACGCTGCTCTATTCCCATATTATCCACTCCGTAAAATTTGCTGTTAAATTAACACGAAAAACCATCTTATAGAACCTTTTTATCATGAAGTTGAAAAGTTACGGGCGGTGGTATATCGTAAATGCAAATAAGACAATCAAAAGGAGAGTTACCAGATGCCAAAAGAAACAAAGTCCAGCAAAAAGGCCTACAAACCAGATGCTACCGCACAAAAAATCTTAGATGCTTTTGCAACAATAAGCGCCATACCGAGAAAATCAGGCAATGAAACGAAAGTAAGAGAATACTTGAGCAAATGGGCTGAAGAAAACAAGTTTGCCGCTATCACAGACAATACCGGGAATCTTTTGATCAAAATACCCGCTTCAAAAGGCATGGAAAAACGTAAAACGATAACCCTGCAAGGTCATCTCGACATGGTATGCGAAAAAACCCCGGGTTCTACCCATGATTTTTCTAAAGACCCGATCAAACTGGTGCAGGATGGCGAATGGCTCAAGGCCGACCAGACAACACTTGGCGCTGATAACGGCATTGCAGTAGCCATGGCCATGTGTCTGGCAACAGACAAAAGCATCGCACACCCCGACCTTGAACTTCTGTTCACCATCGAGGAAGAAACAGGCCTAACCGGCGCACTGGGCTTAGAACCCGGAGTTCTTAAAGGCAAATACCTTATCAACATAGACTCTGAAACCGACAATATTTTTACCGTTGGCTGTGCCGGCGGAAAAGACACTCATATAGATCTTGACCTCTGCTATGAAGAAGTCCCGAATGACTACGAAGCCATATTGCTCAAAGTAGGCGGCTTAACGGGCGGTCATTCAGGCGAAAACATTATAGACGAAAGAGGCAATGCGATTAAACTGCTATGCAGAGCGCTTCATAAAATACGCGAGCTTTGCGATCTTCGCATTATCGGCCTCAGCGGCGGCAGTGCCCACAATGCCATACCTCGCGATGCTGAAGCCGCATTTTTCGTTCCGGCAAGCGAAACAGCAAAAATAAGAGAGCTTGTCGAAAATGCCGAAGCAACGCTTAAATCAGAGTTCGCCATTACAGATCCTGAATTAAAAATAACCATCAGCCCTATCCACAACACCCCAGATCGCAGAGCAATGCTCAGCTATCTGAGTTTAAAAGCGCTCGACCTTATATCTGCCATTCCGCACGGTGTTGCAGCAAGATCAACAGAAATGCCGCACCTGGTAGAAACCTCCTCAAATCTGGCAAAACTATGGGTCGACAATGGCAAGCTTCACATTCACACCAGCCAAAGAAGCTCTGTAATGAGCCGGCTCGACGCCAGAACAGATCGTATTGAAGCGATAGCAAGACTTGCAGATGCCAAAGCTCGCAGCGGCAATGGCTATCCTTCGTGGCGCCCAGACTTTAAATCTGCTCTGCTCAAAAAATGCCGTGAAATTTACACCGAACTCTTTAATGAAGAACCACGGGTTGAAGCTATCCATGCCGGCCTGGAATGTGGACTTATCATCAACAAACACCCTGGAATGCAGGCAATATCTCTGGGGCCGACAATCAAAAACCCGCATTCCCCAGAAGAAAAAATGTATCTCCCGTCGCTCGGCAAGCTATATAAGCTCTTAAGCAGTATTCTAAGCGAACTCTGAGACTGTTATGAAAAAAATATTTACATCTATCGTATCGTTTTTGCTGCTCTTTACGTTATCTGTTTCGCAACTGACCGGCGAAACAAATATAACCATACTGCATACCAACGACACACATTCACACCTGATGCCTTTCGACAGCAAAGAGCATGGGCCTGACAGTGGCGGCATTGTGCGTCGCAGCGGGCTCATCAAATCAATCAGAAACCAGCTCGGCAACGTTCTGCTGCTCGACGCCGGAGACATACTGCAAGGGACTCCTTTTTACATTATTTTTAAAGGAGAAGCATGCTACAAAACAGCTGCCGAATGTGGCT
>SABV01000413.1 GCA_009928855.1 Erysipelotrichia bacterium
AAAAAGATTGCGGCGGTGCTGGAGAAGGCCGATGAGTTGCGGCGCAAACGTGAAGAGCAGATAAAGCGGCTCGATGACCTGCTGCAGGCAACCTTCCTTGATATGTTCGGCGACCCCGTCACCAACCCGAAGGGGTGGATGAAGTGCAGTCTCGAAAGCCTATGTTTTAAAGTCACCGATGGGACTCACCAACCCCCAAAGTTTGTTGCTGCAGGGATACCGTTCTTATTTGTTGGCAATATTGTTAACGGGTTCATCGATTTTGAAACGGAAAAATTTATTTCTGAAGAAACATTTGAAAAACTGACCTTTAGAACGCCAATAGAGGTCGGTGATATTCTTTACTCGACTGTTGGTTCTTATGGGAAAGCTGTTTTGGTTGATACCACAAAGAAGTTTTCTTTCCAGAGGCATATAGCCCATATTAAACCAGATTTCAAGAAGGTGCAGCCGGAATTCTTGTTAACTCAGCTCAACAGCGACGGAGTGAAACGCCAAGCAGATTCTCAGGTCAGAGGGATTGCTCAAAAAACTTTAAATTTGTGTGAGCTAAAAGGGTTTGAAATTTTCCTGCCGCCGTATGAGAAGCAGATTGAGTTTATAAAAAGGAAAAAGAGAATTGATAAGACCGCCATGGAACTCAAAGGAAGTTGTAGTAGGAACCAGGCATTGTTCAGTTCCCTCATGCAGCGGGCATTCAAAGGAGAATTGGAACTGAAATGAATTTTATCCGTCACACCCGCGAAGGCGGGTGTCCAGAAATATGAGGTGGATTCCAGCTACCCGCTTACGCGAGAGTAACGGGGAAATGGATTCCCGCCTTCGCGGGAATGACGAAGAAAGAGCGGGAATGACGAAGAAAGAGCGGGAATGACGAAGAAAGAGTTGGAATGGCGAAAGAGCGCGAGAATGACGATATAGCATGCGGGAATGACGATATAGCATGCGGGAATGACATTGGAAGAGCCTGGAAATGGCAGGGAAAAGTTGGAGAGACTAAGAGAAACGCGTAAATAGCGAGGAACGGTGTGGAATGAGAAGGGTGGAGAAAGAGCCTTGTGTTTATATTCTTGCCAGCAAAAGAAATGGAACGCTTTATGTCGGGGTTACAAGCAATCTCATTCAGCGCGTCTGGCAGCATAAAAACAATGAAGTTGAGGGCTTTACAAAAAAGTATCAGGTTCATCTGCTGGTTTATTGCGAGATGCATGAGACAATGGAATTTGCAATTACCCGTGAAAAGCAGCTGAAAAAGTGGAACCGTGACTGGAAGATTAATCTCATTGAAAAAGAAAACCCGGAGTGGCATGATTTGTGGAGTGAGTTAGTTGAAGATGGATTCCCGCCTTCGCGGGAATGACGAAGAAAAAGCGGGAATGACGAAGAAAAAGCGGGAATGACGAAGAAAGAACTGGTATGACGAAGAAAAAGCGGGAATGACGAAGAAAGAACTGGTATGACGAAGAAATAGCGGGAATGACGAAGAAAGAACTGGTATGACGAAGAAATAGCGGCAATGATGAAGAAAGTTCTGGAATGACGATAGAGCATGCTGGAATGACGATAGAATAAGCGGGAATGACGATAGCGTATACGCTAATAATGCAGAAAAATCGCGGGAATGATATTGAGAGCAGCGTGATGAATAACGATAATACACAGAACGATAAGCAGAATAATCAGAGACAGAGCAACTTCAGCTTTATTGGCGATGAACTGAAGCAGATCAGAGAGTTTGCGCAAAGAACTGAGCTGCGTGGTCGGCTTGATACAAGATATGCCTGTTTTCAGGCACGGCTTGCGGCAGAAACTGCGCTTAAATGGTTGTTTAAAGCGGACCAGGATTTAACTCTACCTTATAACACCATGCTTAGCAGCTTAATCAATGATTCAGGGTTCCAGAAACTTGCGCCGATTCAGGTCAAACGCAGTCTCACAATTATTCAGAAATACGGTAACCTGGCAGCACACAGCGAACATTCAATACCCGCCCAGGATTCTATTCTTGTGGTTAAGCAGTTGCACAGCGTTCTTTTCTGGCTGCACCGCAACTATTTCGATGTAGATCTGCAATCAGAGTTCAACGATAAGCTTATTCCTGATGCCGGTGATATTGCCAAAACCAGCAGAAACAAGATTCTTGAACTCGAACAAAAACACGAAGACGAAGAAAAGCAGCTAAGAGCGGCTCTTGAAGCCGAAAAGGCTGATAAAGAAACTTATAAGGCAAAACTTGCCGCACAGGAAGCAGAAATTGAGCAGCTGAAAGCGCAAATAGCTGCCAAAAAGGCTGAAGCAGATGCTGTTCCTGATACACATGATTATTCTGAAGATGAAACCAGAAAACTTTATATTGACGTTTACCTAAAAGAAGCTGGTTGGCACAAAGGCTCAACCGGCCTGCAGGAAGAATACGAGCTGGATGGCGTAGACAGAAACAAGAATTATACCGGCAAGGGCTATGCTGATTACGTTCTCTTTGATGATAACGGACTGCCTCTTGCCGTCATTGAAGCCAAGAAGACCACCAAAGACGCAAAGCAGGGCAAATACCAGGCACTCGACTATGCCAACGCCCTTGAAAAGAAGTTCAACCAGCGCCCGATCATCTTTTATACCAACGGTTACGAAATTTACATCTGGGACGACCACTTCTACCCGGACCGGCAGATCCGGGGCTTCTACAAGAAAGACGAACTGCACCTTGCCATTGAACGCAGAACATCAAGAAAGTCTATTCTGAACCCCACTATCAACAAAAAAACGGTGGAACGCCCCTATCAATTTCTCTCCATACGGGCCGTTACAGAACATTTTGAGACAAAAAATCAAAGAAAAGCCCTTCTG
>SABV01000072.1 GCA_009928855.1 Erysipelotrichia bacterium
TCATTCATGTGATAAACACACGGATGAAGATCAAGAGCATGCAAAGCTCGCAAACCACCAATGCCGAGAACCAGTTCCTGCATAATGCGGGTTTCAGTGTCGCCGCCATAAAGTTCCCGGGTTATCCAGCGGTCGCCGGCTGAGTTGTCTGGAGTATCTGTATCCAGCAGATAGAGGGGCACACGGCCAATCTGAAGTTTCCATACAAGGCAGAAGAGTGTGCGGCCAGGAAGCTGCACGCTGATTTTGATCTGCTGACCTTTTTCATCATTCATCGGAATGATGGGCATGTTATGAAAATCATTTTCGGGATAAACTTCCTGCTGGTATCCGCCGGCATTGAGTTTCTGCTGAAAATAGCCGACGCGATAAAGCAAACCAACCGCAACCAGAGGAATACCAAGATCGGATGCTGATTTAAGATGATCGCCGGCAAGCATACCCAGGCCGCCTGAATACAATCTGACACTCTCAGTAAGACCGAATTCGGCCGAATAATAAGCCACAACCGGTTTGTCATTATAACCATGGTTTTTGGCAAACCAGGTCTGCTGGTCATTCATGTATTGTTTAAAACTTTCATGCACACGCACCAGATTGGCAAGAAAAGCTTCATCTCTCGATTTTGCTTCAAGGCGTTCCTGCGAGATCGCACCAAGCATTTTAACCGGGTTGTGGTAGGTTTCTTCCCACTGGACAGGGTCCAAACGCCGCCACAAAGCGATAGCTTCGGGGTTCCAGCACCACCAAAGGTTATAAGCGAGTTCTTTGAGTGGGGCCAGTGGCTCTGGCAAGCTCGGAACCACGATAAAGGTTCGAATAGGCTTCATTAAGTTCAGGCCTCCTGCATAAATTTATAGGTGTGCATTTATACCATAGCACCCATGCGTTCGCAAGCACAAAGAGACAGCAATGGCAAAAAGTCATATTTTAAGGCAAACCGGCTCATTCACATCAAAGCTGTTTACAGCCGTTTATCGGGCAAATTCGCGGGCTTGAACTTGTAATGCAAAAGTTCATGAAGTATAATAAGCCGCAATGAACAGACAGCTTACAATATTAACAATTGCCTTTTGTTGCTGCATGCTGATGCTGGCGGCTTCACCGTTCGAACCGGCAACAAATACTTTTTTTATACCAGAAACGCCCCCTGATGTCGTTATCACAGCCAACACCATGTCTGTTAAAAATGACGTGGCGACACTTGAGGGAAATGTTAAAGCCACCCGCGAGGGCGATATATTGACCTGCAATCGTGCGTTGGTCAGCAACTCCCCGCAATGGTTGATTGCAAGCCTGACGCCAAAGCTTTATCGCCGCGAAGCAATTGCTGAAAAAAAAGTGATTCGCGAATTGAATCTTGAGGCCCGCAGCATCTACTGGAACAATGAAACAGGCAAGTTTAATGCATCAGACAGCGTCAATGTGCGCATAGAAGAGCGCTCATGGGACCTGGCCACCTACTCGTGGGTTATAATAACGGCCGACGAAATGGTCGGATATCGCGATACCAACCGCATGATATTCAGCGGCAATGTTAAAATAAGAGAACAGAACAGGTTTGGTCGCGGCAACCGCCTTGATTATCTTCAAGAAACTTCCACGGCTATTTTGAGCGGCAACGCCATGATACAAACCCAGGAAAAGAACAAAAAAACAGGCAAACTCGAAAAGCGCACCATAGAAGGGCAAAAAATCACGTATAACACCGAAAACCGCGAAGCGATATCTGAGTAAAACGCCCACAAAGTCCCTGTTTTTCGGCTTTAATTTAGGCTTGCGGTAGCTGCAGAATACGGGTTATAATCGGTAGTTCATCAGTCGCGTCAGACGGGCGCCATCATCACAAGGAAAAAACACAAACCACGAAATTATGGAATTAAACGTAAAATACCGGGACTACACTCTTGATGAATTTCAAATACAGGCCATCACCGAAATAGAAAACGGCCACTCGCTCGTGCTTTCTGCACCAACCGGGTCAGGTAAAACTCTGGTTGCTGAATATCTCATCGAGAAAGTGCTCAAAACAGACCGGCGCATAATATATACATCACCAATTAAAGCCCTCTCTAACCAGAAATACCGTGATTTTGCCCGGTTATATGGCGATAAAGTAGGCATACTAACCGGCGACGTGGTCATAAATCGTGACGCTCAGGCACTGATCGTCACCACAGAAGTTTACCGCAACATGGCAATTGAAGACCCTGAAGCCATTGCCGATGTTTCTTACGTCATTTTCGACGAAATTCACTATCTCGGCGACATTGAGCGCGGCACCGTCTGGGAAGAATCAATAATCTTCTCGCCCAAAACAGTTCGATTTCTGGCCCTGTCTGCAACGATTCCGAATTGCGACGAACTGGCCCGCTGGATAGAATCTGTCATAGACCACCAGGTAAAAGTCATAAGCCATAATCAGCGTGCCGTGCCACTCTCGTTCTTGTTTTATCACGACAAGCAGCTTCTGACCTTCAAAGATTTTCGCCAGAAAATCAGAGGTAAAGCAGCCCAGACTGAGGGTATTCGCGATCGGCGAGGCAAAAAAGAAGTTGATTTCAGGCATTTCGACGTCATCAAGCAGTTGCGGTCACAAGACCGCCTGCCATTGTTATATTTTGTCTTTTCGCGGGCACTGGCAGATAAACTTGCCCAGGATACCGCCCGCAAGATGGATTTCACTTCTCCGGCAGAAAAAGAGCGCATCGAAGAAATGGTTGACGCCTGTATCGAAAAATACCAGCTGCACAATCTGGAAACCGCGCAGAACCTTAAAGAAGAACTGATGCGTGGCGTTGGCAGACATCACGCCGGCCTTCTGCCACAATTAAAAGAAATGGTAGAAATATTGTTCGCAGAACGAACTCTCAGAGTGCTTTTCGTAACAGAAACCTTCGCAGTTGGCGTTAATATGCCGGCTCGCAGTGTTGCTTACGATGCTCTCAAAAAATATGACGGGCGCACATTCAGACCAATGCAGGCTCTTGAATTCTGCCAGATTTCGGGGCGAGCCGGGCGTCGCGGCATCGATAAAACAGGCTGGGTTGTAGTACCGCATAACCCACGCGATCTTTCTTTTGAAGAATTGCAAAACCTGGTTTACGGCGACATAGAAAACCTGGAAAGCCAGTTCGACCTTTCCTTCAATAGCGTCTTGAACCTTTATTCGGGGCATAAGACAGAAGAGGTCAGAACGATACTGAAACGCAATTTTGCACAGTTTCAGGCAAATAAAAAGCTGCCTGACCTGGCAGATAAAGTCTCGAAGCTTCGCATTGAAATAGAAAAAGTTGAACCTCGCTGCCCCGAAAAAAAGAACGATTTCGAACAATTCATGGTTTTTTACAAAAAGAAACAGCAGCTCGAAGACACCATGACCCGCCAGATGGACGACATACGTTTTGGCATGCGCGGTCGCAAGAACAGAGGCTTTCAGGCAGAGATCGAAAAAAAGTTTTCTGACTCTCACGCAGAACTGATAACCCAGGAAAAAACATTTATCTGCGGAAACTGCCACAGTCGCAACAAATGTATTTCTCGTCATTATCAGGCAGTAAGACTTGGCAAAAAGCTTGACTACTGGCGCGGTCTTCTCGAAGAGCAAGAAGAGCTGCAGCTTCCACTTTATGAACGCAAACTAGACCTGCTCAGAAAACTCGGATACATCGACGACAATGGTCTGCTTGCACGCGGCGAACTTGCAAGCAGAATTCACACCGAAGAAATTACGGTTACCGAGCTCTATTTCGCCGGATATTTCCACGAATGCAATGAACACGAAATCAATGCCATCTGCCTTTCTCTTGTATACGAACATCGCCGGCGCGCAACCAACAGTGATCAGCAAAGACCACTGGCTAAACTTCCCGAGAAGGTTAAAAGCGCCAGAGGCTTTGTTAATAGCCTGGCGCGACAGCACCCATTCATAAAACCCCTCGAAACCAGAATTTCACATCTCATGTTTGCATGGAGCGAAGGTGCGGCCTTTGAAGAAATAATGGCGTTAACAGATGTTCCGGAAGGCGACCTTATCAGGGCATTCAGACAGGTAATTGACCTCATCAGGCAGATTCGCGATGCGGTCAAAGATATGAGCCTGCGCGAAAAGCTCTTGAGCTGCCTCGCCTGCATCAACAGAGACATCGTTCTGGCCACTGAATTAAGAGACTGATGCCAAACAGAGCCACTTTAACAAGCCAATCACCAGAACAGACGCTCGAAATTGCCGCGAGCCTGGCCAGACAATTTCCACATGCTCTTGTTCTGCTTCACGGAGAGCTAGGCGCCGGCAAAACTCTCTTTGCCAGAGGTTTTGCAAAAGGGCTGAATATTGAATGCAATGTCTCAAGCCCGTCTTACACGCTTATGAATGAATACAAATCAGGTAATCAGAGCCTCTATCATATTGATCTATACCGCATAAACTGCTTTGAGGAAGTTATCGACATTGGTCTCTTCGACATTCTCAACGCCGGGTGTCCATGCCTTATCGAATGGGCAGAGCGAGTTACCGAGCTCAATAAGCTGCCACACCTTGAGGTATGCATAACAAGGAGCGCTGACGACCCTGACTGGCAACGCCAGATAGCCTGGGAATTGAAAGAATCGCAGATATGAACTACCTTTTTATCGACGCCTCCGAAAACTCTACTTTTGCTCAGACAGGCAACAATAACGGCTTCATCGCCAAAACCTTCGATACAAACCGAAACTTTGCAGCAAAAATAACGACGATATGCGATCAGATGCTTGCCGAAGCAGGCATTTCGCAGTCACAGCTCGACCTTCTCTCTGTATGCACAGGCCCCGGAAGCCTCACCGGCCTGAGAGTAGCAGCCGGATTCATGCGCACCATGGCATTGCTCCTACAAAAGCCCCTGACAGGAGTCAACCTTTTTGAATGGTCATTACAGACCTTATTGGCAAATGGGCACGAAGGGCCGTTACGACTGGTCATGCCAACCCTTATAGACAAAGCATTTGAAGTTTGTGCCACATTGCCAGACCTGACTCACAGTCAGCCAGTTCTTATCGAAAGAAGCGCAATCGTCTCGCAAACGCCAACTTTTGGCATTAGATTCATTGCAGACAAAATTCAGGAAGTACAGCCGGAACCTGCAGCGCTGCATAAAATTTTATTATCAGCCAGTACTAAGGCCTGTGATTTTAACGACATTCTCGAAATACTGCCAATGTATGTAATACCATCGCAAGCAGAGCGAAAATTCAAGGAAACCAAATGATCACACTCGGAATCGAATCATCATGTGATGACACCTCAATTGCATTGCTGAAAGACGGCACCGAAGTTCTGGTCAGCCTGGTATCTTCGCAGATTGAAATTCATCGTCGTTTTGGCGGCGTAGTTCCAGAAGTCGCATCCCGAAAACATCTCGAAGCGATCCTGCCACTGCTGCGTGAGGCAATGACTACAGCAGGCATCAGTTTTAAAGATATAGGACAAATAGCCGTTACCGCAGGCCCGGGCTTGCTTGGCCCACTGCTTATCGGCTTAAGCACTGCAAAAGCCCTTGCATGGCATTTACAGATACCCATGATTCCAGTTAATCATATTGAAGCGCATCTTACCGCGTCTTTTCTGGCTGCAGGCCGCCAGCCTGAATACCCATATCTGGGCTTGATCGTTTCTGGTGGGCACTCTAACCTGGTTTTTGCAGAAGAAAAAAGACAATACAGGTGTCTGGCGCAAACTCTCGATGACGCGCCCGGCGAACTGTATGACAAGGTGGCGCGGCACTTGCAGCTTGGTTATCCGGGTGGGCCGATAATTCAAAAAACCGGCGAAAATGGCGATCCTGACAGATATAAATTGCCGAGACCAATGGCAGGCAAAGGCTATGTTTTCAGCTTCAGCGGCCTTAAAACCGCGGTTATGCGCATTGTAGAAAAAGAAGGCGATAAGCTTAATCTGCCTGATCTTTGTGCAAGCTTGCAAAAAGCTGTGGCAGAGACTTTTACAGAAAAAGTCGAACTGGCCCTGAATGAAACCCGCGCCAAAAGACTGGCAATGGCGGGCGGAGTAGCAGCCAACAAGGTGTTGCGCGATCACATGCAGCACCTTGCCACCCGCAAAAAAGCCGAACTGCTTCTGCCGACCATTCATCTCTGCACTGATAATGCCGCAATGATTGCGGCGCATGGTTATTTTAACGCCGGGGCGGCACCCCTTAACAGTCTCGAAGTGAATGCCGTCGCCAACTGGGAAATGGGCAGTCCCTGCACTTTTTGAGGAGTAACAATGCAGACCGGAAAAATAAAGGTTCTCGCTGATGATATTATCTGCCGCATCGCCGCCGGCGAAGTAGTCGAAAGACCGGCATCAGTAGTCAAGGAACTCATTGAAAATTCTATTGACGCTCAAGCCGACCGCATAGAAGTCGAAATAAAAGAAGGCGGCCAGAAACTCATCGAAATTACCGACAACGGCGAAGGCATGTGCCGTCAAGACGCAGTATTAGCCTTCACACCCCACGCAACCAGCAAAATTTCAGATGATTCAGAACTAGAACATGTTATATCACTGGGCTTCAGGGGAGAAGCCCTGCCAACTATCGCCTCTGTCGCCAGAGTCTCAATGGTTACACGCCACGAAAGCGAAGAAACCGCGTCGCGCATTCTTATTGACGGTGGCCGTATCGCCAGCGTCGAATCAGATTCATACCCCTGCGGCACCAGAATTCAAGTCAAAAACCTTTTTTACAACGTACCGGCACGCCGCAAATTTTTAAAAAGCGTTCAGGCAGAAATGGCACAAATTTCAGACGTAGTCTGCCATTACATGATGGGCTACCCCGAAATCGCTTTTAAATTCACTAAAAGCAATATTCAGATTGCCGCAACCAACGGCTCAGGCAATCTTATAGACGCTATTCTAGCCGTTTACGGACCAGACGTAACGCGCAACCTGATTCAACTCAAAGAGCCTGCATCAATAGCAGGCACCGGCATGTCGCTGCGGGGCTATATTTCCCCGCCCAATCAGGCCAGACCGGCAGCAAGATATATGACAACTCTTGTAAACAGGCGTGTTGTCAAGACAAAATTGCTGACACAGGCCATCAACAAAGCCTGTTCAGCGTTTTTTCCGAAGGGCCGGTATCCGGTATTGATACTTGATCTGCGCGTACCCCCAACCATGATCGACGTTAACGTCCACCCACAAAAAACCGAAATCCGTTTTAAAGACGAACGCTGGGTATTCGCGACTATCTGGGAAACAATACAAACCAGCCTCTCAGGCCTGAGAATGGTTTCTGCGCCAACCCGCCCGGCAGACCAATTTGAATCAACACCTGAAACAGCTGACCTGCCGGTTTTTGACAATGACGACGCCGGCAGAACCGAAACAGTGGCGGCTCCTTCTATGTTTACGCCGCCACCAGCATTTTCCATGCCTACCAGATCGTCAACAGCCCCCGAAAACAGATTATACGAGCTCAAAGAACACGAAGTAGAACGTCTGGGACCGCAATCTATGCCGTCAATAGCAGCTTTTACGCCGGTCACCACTCTGAGTCGTCCCAAAATTCTGGCGCAGTTGAAAAATTCATACCTGCTTGGAGAAGACGAGGATGGCCTCTTCATAATAGACCAGCACGCCGCGCACGAAAGAATTCTTTTCGACCAGTACACCCAAACCTACAAAGACACACCCATCACCGCTCAGCCGCTACTGTTCCCGGTGCCGCTAAAACTGCTGCCATCGGAGCGGATGATCATCAAAGAACAACTGCATGAATTCAAGCAGCTCGGATTTTCTCTTCAACAAGAAGAAGACGGACAATTCTACGTTACAGCAGTTCCGGTCTCAGACAAAAAATCATCAGAAAATGAAAGCATCCAGAATGTGCTGTCTCAAGTCTTAAACGGCTGGGAAAGCCGCTCGTTAGCTGAGATTAAAACTGACCTTCTGAAAATGATGGCCTGCAAAGCAGCCGTAAAGGCCGGCGATCAGCTCAACGATTCAGAGTGGCACAGCCTGCTCGAACAACTGCTTAAAACTGAAAATCCATTTACCTGCCCCCATGGCCGGCCAATTGTCATAAGATTGACTACGCGACAGATAGAAACAGGCTTTTTGCGCACCTGATGAATCGCGAAACACAAAAACCCGTCCTGGCAGTGCTTGGCCCGACAGCATCTGGCAAAACTGCCCTTGCGCTTCAATTGGCTAGTCGCTTTGGCGGCGAGATTGTCAATTGCGACTCGCGCCAGGTCTACCGCGAAATGTGTATTGGCACAGCCAGACCATCGGCCGAAGAAATGCAGAAAGCCCCGCACCATCTCTTCGACCTCATAAGCCCGCAGCAGAGTTTCAGCGCCGCTGATTATGCCAATGCTGCAATAGATTGCATCAGGCAGATCTGGAATCGCAAAAACATACCAGTTTTAACCGGCGGCACCGGATTCTATTATTCAGCTCTGGCAGAGGGTCTTGGCAAAGCCGGCCATGATGAAGAAAAAGCCGGGCACCTGAAGGCCCTTCTCGACGAACATGGTCTGGCATACATGGTTACAATGCTCACAGAACTTGATCCGACAGCTTCGTCAATCATCGACACAAGCAATTCCAGAAGAGTTTTAAGGGCAATCGAAATTGTTCAGACTACCCAAAAACCTTTTGCAGCCAATATTCCCGAGTCTCCCCTTCCCGAAGCCGTATTTTACCCGGTTGTAGTTACGCGCCCAAGAGACGCCCTGCACGATTCAATAGCACGAAGAGTAGATGCAATGATCAGCAACGGGCTCGAAAAAGAAGTGCGACACCTGGCCGAAAAATACGGGCGAAAAGCCAGTGGCCTTAATTCTATCGGGTATCATGAATGGTTTGCGTATTTCGACGGCCTCGCAACCATAAAAGAGGTTCGTGAACAAATAATAATTCATACCCGGCAATATGCCAAAAGACAAGAAACCTGGTTTAGACGGCGCCCGGGCACTAAAATGTATAATTTAAGCGACCAGCAGCAATACACAGAAATTTTACTGCAAATATCTGACTTTCTCAGAACTTTTGCGTTATAATTTATTCGGTAAATAAAGCTCTCCCATCTGCCGATTATCTAATTGAATTCTATTATCATCCACAGACTGAACTGGAGGCCAACATTGAGGGAGGCGACTGACCTGGGAATCAGCGCCGGCATCAGACGGGAACTGTCCGGGCGGCGCATCGATTTAAACAAAATCAAGTTTCCTGTCAAAGCCGGGGTTGTTACCCTGCAGGGTGAGCTCTGCTTTGTCGGAATCGAAAAAACTCAAGAAGAAACCGCTGTCGAACTAAAATTTATTGAATCCAGTCTGCGAAAAATTTTTGGCGTCAAAGACATAACCTTTGAACTCACAGAATGGACAAGAAACGAAAACGGCACCTGGGAATCGTCTGCCGCTTTCTCGACCGCCTCTTCACCTGCTACCTCTTCATTGTCATTTGACGGCGACGGAATCGTCTGCCCTGAGTGCGACAATGTTATAAGATTCTGCCCCTGCTGTGGGAAACCGCTTTCAGGAGCAAAAACCAGCGGAAAATCACGAAGGCCTGTGATGCCGGTAAGGCCGGTTCTTAAAAAGAAAAAACCGGTGCTGCCAATCTCAGCTCCTATAATAAGCTCTCCTGAAGCCATAAAAAGAATGCCGATAACAGGCGCTCCTCCGGTAATTTCAATCCCTTCAGCCAGGCAGGTTACACCCGAAACCAATGATTCACCTGCCCCAACCGCTCCGGCGACACCATCTCAGCCACAAAAACAGCCGGCTGCAACAGTGCCGCAGCATATCAGTGCTCCGATCAAACCGGCCGCAACCATAATTCAACCTCCTCCAAAGCCGGCTCCGCCCATTTCGATACCATCGCACCCAACATCAACGGTATCGCCGGCGACGAACAGACCTGCCACCCCAGACATTCACCCCCCCAAGCCTGCAACCATGCCTGTAACAACACATGAAAGCAGTATTCCTGCGATACCTGTCACCCCTGAAATAGCAGAAAAAAAGCAATCCCCGGAATATCCCGCAATCCCGGATATGCCTGACTTCAGCGCATTTGCCTCAAGCCCCGGATCATCAGACAAAACTAGCGAAAAAAAATCGGAGCATAAAAATCTGTTTGCCGATATTGGCGATGAATTGCCAGAATTAGCTGACTTGCCAACATTGTTGTCGCCTTCCAGTCAGCCAACTACGCCTATCAAACCTAAGCCACCGGTGCCCCAGAGCAGCAACATACCAGATTTCAATTTTGACGAACTTCTTTCCTCTAATGAAGAACCCCAGGAAGAACTCCCGGAAAGCACGTCTTCTGCCGTCCCTGATTTTAACCTCGGCACTTTTGGCGATCTAAACTTGTCGCCAGAGACTTCTGATTCTGACGAACTCAACGACACACCTCTGCCGCCCGCTAAATCAGCTAAAACTTCGCCAATAGATGCTTTTGAAGACGACGATACACCTCTTCCACCGATGAGGCCCAAAACGCCGCCGGCGAAAGAATCTAAAGATCCTTTCGCAGCACTTTTCTCTGAATCAGGAATCAATCTCGGCCTGCCCGGTGATAACCAGGGGCAAGGTAAAGATCCATTTGGCAATCTCGACCTGGAGCTTGATGTACTTGAAATATTCCCGGGCAATGATTCTCAACCCGCACCAACTCAAGGCAAAAAGCCGCCGGCACCTGCAAAACCTGCTCCTGCTGACGACAATCCCTTCAACATGGACAACATAATTGACCTTGACAGTCCGGTTGAAGAAAAGCCATCATCAAAAAAGAAGGGCGTTAAAGACCCATTTGATCTTGATGATTTTGACATCAGCAAATTTAAATTATAGGGAGCAGATTTAGACTATGAAATTTATTCACCCGCTGTTCATGCTGTTTTTACTGGCGACTCTTTTTAAGATTCACCATTTTGGCAAACAAACCCTGATGATAAACCCAAAATCACCGGAAGCTTCTCAACGCGATACACTTCGACAACAACATAGAAAATTTGGCATGATTGTTACAGGCCTGATGTTTCTTGGCCTTCTTGGGGGCATTATTGGGGTTGTCCAGTTTATGAAAATCGATGCCATTTTTCTTAAGACCTACGGTCATGGCTTTGCCGGCGCCATCGTTCTTGGGTTGATGCTCGCCAATATTTTTGTAGGAAATTCAATAAAGACCCTTGTAAAAGACAAATCCCGCGCAAACCTGTTGAAATTCCATTTCAGCCTTTTCTACACAACTCTCATTTGTTCTGCCTATTCGCTGATATCAGGTCTTGTAGTATTATTCAAAGGCCCGATGAACTAATTCGCCCCTTCGCTGGCCAATTTAAACACGTCTTTCTTTGCTTTGTCAGGAAAGGCGTGTTAACTTTTTAAGGAAACCTTATTAAAAGAGGAAACTTTATGCAGACAACAAAAAAAATATGCCGAGCTGCCGCAGTCTCTCTGCTGGCACTGTGCCTGACTATTCCGGCGGTTTCATCGGCGGCACCACGCAAAAAAACGCCAACCACAATCACAACCACAGAAATCACTGAAGCTTTTTACGACAAAGCCTGGAGAAATTTTCAAATTGGCTCAAAAAAAGAAAAAGCAGAAGTCATAAAGTCTCTCAAAGCCATTATACGCAAATCCCCCGAAGAATTTATGGCGCATTATTACCTTGGCATAATGACCGCAGAAGAGGGTTTTTCTAACCAGGCCATTAAACACTTTGAAACAGCACTACTGGGGTTTCCGAAATCTGCTGATATTCACGTGCGCATCGGAGCACTGCTCGACGCCAAGAATCGAACAGAAGAAGCCGTAGAACACTATCAGAATGCTTTCAAGCTAGAACCCGGCAACGCAAAAGCCCTCGCTAGACTTGGCATTTACGAGCTTGAAAATGGTAACCTTGACGCTGCAAATGATCTGCTTGTCAAAGCCCGCCAGGCGCAGCCAGATAACCCGGATACTCTTCGCGGACTTGGCGCAATATTGATCGAAAAAGATTCTGCGACTGAAGCACTTCCCATTCTTGAGCAGGCTCTTCTTTTTGACCAGAAACATCCCGAAACTCACTGGCTGCTGGCTAGAGCATACGAAAAAGCCGACAACTCTGAAAAAGCCACGTTTCATTTCGCCGAAGCACGCAAATTCGGGCGAAAAGACCCGGAAATAAAAGAGCTGATTGGTTACGACATGGCAAGAAGTCTTGTTAAAAGCGGCAAAATGAAAGATGCCGAGGCTGAATATAAAAAAGAAATCAAAAAAAATCAGGACCCGGCCACCGGCTATTTCGAACTCGCTCAACTTTATGAAGACACAGGTCGCGAAAATGATGCCATCGAATCATACATACAGGCCTATGATCTCAACAAAGCACTCGGCGAAGGCGTTATGAAAGCCGCAGATATTTATCTGCAGCGCGAAGATTATGACAATGCCGAAAGCACTCTGACAATCATAAAGAATGATGCTGTGTTTAAAGATAAAGCCAGAATGGCACTCGCCGACCTCAAAGAAAAACGGGAACTTCAAGAAAAACTGCGTCTAGAGAATAACCTTAACGACAGCAAAAATACTGACGCAGAAATTGAAGCTACTTTTTACGAGATGCTCGACCTCAACAAAAGCGACCCGACCGCTCTTGAAGGGCTGATGAATTTTTATAAAGAACGCGGCTATTATGAAGAAGCTTTGAGCTTTTTCAGAAAATACAACAAAGTAAATTCAGGCACCGATTATGAAAAAAAAGTAGTCGAAAAAGACCTCAAAAACAGATTTGAACTAGACAACTACACACTTTTTAACAACAAAAAAGTCATACCATTTAAAGACTCAACAGCCGACGACGACAATCTTATGAACCTGGCCTTTAACGGAGACAACGACAGACTCAAAGAGATCGCATTCAAAATACTTCTCAGCAGAACCGAACACAAAAAAGACAGAAATCTTGTTGAAGGCTTGCTCGACTTTTACGCTGAGCGCGGTCGTACCGAAGAGGCGCTAAAATACGTTTCTGTAATGAAACGCCTCGGCTACTACACCGACTCAGAAGTAACAGAAAAACGCGCAAAACTGCGCGGAAAATGAAATATATCAAGTTTTGTGCTGGAAATTCCGATAGCTTTTCTGTATCATATTTGCCGAAACGAAAAAAACCTTCTCAGAAGGAGAAAATAGAAAAATGAAACGCGGTTTTTCGCTAATTGAATTGCTGGTGGTTGTTGCAATTATAGCCATTCTGGTTGGGGTAGCAACACCTTATTATGCTGACTACGTCCGTGAAAGTAAACGCACCAAGGCCATGCAGGATCTTGACGTTTTAAAACAGGCAGTAGTTCTTTTCAACTCGCAAGAAGACCAACCATATATGGGTCAGCTGGCAACATATTCATCAGGAGTTCCGATACTCGGCGAAAATGATTTTAACGGTCTCCAGGGACGCTATTTGACCCTTATCCCGACTGACCCCTGGGGTAAAAATTATAAAATTGACCCACTTGCCTGCTTCGTCTACAGTGAAGGCCCCGACTCACGAACAGAAAGCGACGATATTCGAGACTATTATGTAAAAGACCTGGCGCTGGTAAGAATCGAATGGGAAGACATGGATAACAACCGCTCAATGAATGAAGACGACTTTATCCATTTTCACTTCAATAAATCCGTGTGGGTTGACGGCGGCATGCTCCCGGGCCATTTTCAGGTTTATGAAAATAACGAAATAGATAATTCGGCCGTTTTTGACATAACCTTCAGTTACGCCGATAATCCGATGTATTCGGCTACTCAGGCCACTCCGACAACCCTTCTATGCAGAGTTGGCACCAATAATAACGTAAAACTTGGTGTTCATTCAATCGCATTTAAAGACCAACTTGATGTGCTGCAAAAATACCAGGAAGTAAAAGTCAACCGGGAAGACTCAACCAACACGGTTCTTATGACCGAAATAGCCATGAACAATGGTCGACCTTTGCGCTACGCCGTACGCAGCAATCCAATCAAGATCAAAACCAAAGGCTGGTAAAAATTCAGATATAAAAAGGGGCTGCGGCAATCAAGTGCCGAAGCCCCTTTTTTATACCTGAAAATTAGAAAGAAGCAAAAACCCGCTCAGCTGCCGAAAGAGTAGCTTCGATATCGGCATCGCTGTGTGCAGCCGACACAAATGCCGCTTCAAATTGCGAGGGAGCAAGATAAATCCCGGCCGCCAGCATTCCTCGAAACCATTCGGCAAAAAGAGCCGTATCTGATTTTTTTGCGGATTCGTATTCGGTGACCGGAGCGGCAGTAAAAAACATGGTCATCATAGAACCAAACCGGTTCAACACCACTTTTCTACCAGCCTTGACAGCCACGCGAGCCAGCCCTTTTTCGAGCTTTTCAGATTGAGTCAGCAATTTTTGATAAAAATTCTGATCAGCCTTTATTTTCTTCAAAGTTGCTATACCGGCAGCTACGGCAACCGGGTTGCCAGATAGAGTTCCGGCTTGATAAACAGGGCCATCAGGTGCAATAA
>SABV01000073.1 GCA_009928855.1 Erysipelotrichia bacterium
GCCAATTCTGGGTTTGGATGCTTGAAAAGCGAGATTATTTCGGAGCTGAGCGAAGAGTCTTCTATTTCACCGAGGGCTTTCAGGCTGTTGTAGACGATGTCTTCGTCGTCTGAAGAAAGCTTTTGTGCAAGTTCGTCTATGTGCTCTGGTGTTTGTGGCAGATCCGGCAGCAGTTTCCATATGCGTATGCCCTCATTTTCAACCGCGCGCACCCACGAGGCGCTGTTATAATCTGAGTAAGAATTAAACTCGCGTTCTGCCTTTTGTAAGGCAGTCGCACGGTCGGGGGCCTCTACTGTGTATTCTATTTTGAATTTTTTGCGAGGATTGGCCGACTCTCTGTAGGGAATTATTATTTTATAAATTTTGTTTTGTCGCATTTTTCTAATGTATATGTTAGCAGATTGGTATTCTGTACTCAACGACGAAAATTGAAAAACAGCAGGGGTATGCTGAAGGGTGTATAGTATAGTCTGATGCCAGAAATAGTTTTTTCAATTTTATCTCTACGATGATACTTAGAGAGATTATGTCGAAAATATTCTGTTTTTATTTTGTGCCGGGAGAAAAAGCATGGACTCTGAATATTTAATGGCTTCGATGATATGGGGCACTGTCGGCTTTGGCTTTTTTATATATGGCAAAAAACAGGTGGCTGCAATTCCAATGCTTGGAGGCGCCCTTATTATGGGTTATTCATACCTGATTGAAGATGCAATGAGCATGTCACTTGCCACTATCGCGACGCTTGGCGCAATGTACTGGATTTCTACCCGCAGTTGAGAAATTGGAAAATACGTGTTGCAAATTCATCTAACTTTCATATTATATACATATGAGGTTTTTTTGATGAGTTTGTCTCACAGGATCGCATAAAATAAACAAGGTTCTGTGGCAAAAGAAAAGAGGTGCTTTATATCGCAGGCTACATACCAGAAAAAAAAGAAGAGGCAAAAGTTGCAACCCAGGAGGAACGTGCCGAAAATTGGCTGTCGGGGCAATTGCTTGTTGATGCGGGCAGGGGCATATTTCGGGGGCTCGTTGCTTTGTCTGAGTATTGTGTTATCTGGTTCTTGCTGTACCCTCTAGGGTTGTTTTTAACGGTAGAGCATTCTCTAAGTTTTTACGCCATCCCTTTAAATGAGCTCGATTTGTTTGCCTGGGCCAATATTCTTGTAACCGGTGCTATCGGGTTTTACTTTGCTTTTTTTATGCTCGCACCCTTTATAACCCTGCATAGAGATTCTTACGAATATCGTGAGTCGCGCGGTGACTTTCGCAACCGGATTTTTGTTTATTTGTGCGCTGTTCATCTGGTTGCTTTTGATATGGCTTTCATCGGTGCCAAAGATATTTACGCAAGCCCTGATCTTTTTTTTAAGCTGAAAGTTTTTTATCTGGTTTACGCAATACTTTTTACATTGCTGAAGTCATATTATAAAGAAATTGTGCCCGTAGAATAATTGTAACTGGCTGATTAAACTTCCAAAAGCCTTCTTTGATGGTGTTTTGTCTGATTGAACAGGCTGTCTTGTTTTGACTTTTTTTTGTGATCAGCAGCTGCCATAATAAAATTGCTTTGCGCTCTTGCGTTCTTCAGGGTTTGCGTGTCATAATTTTTTGAGTCACTGAAACTCTGGAGCTATTGAAAATGCAGCTGGTTACAACATTTATTTGCAGAAGTTGTGGTTCTGAATACAACGTTTCACTCGAAAGACAAAAATTTTTGTCTGAAAAAGGCTATGATTCGACGCCGGTTTTTTGCGACGATTGTATTGCTGCACGCCTCGACCAGATCTGGGAAACCCCCGGAGAAAAACGCCTGGCTATTTGTGCAGACTGTGGTTGCGAGACAAAGCCTGGCTTTGTGCCTTCTCAAGACCGACCAGTATATTGCCCCGAATGTTTTAAAAAGCGTAGCGTCTCATAGGGCCGCTTCTGCTGAAGTTTTTGCAGTTATTCAGTGTGACGGTTGAAGTTTTGCGCTGTCGCTTCCTGTTTCTGCTGTGGTGGTTGCTATTGCAACCGTAAGACTTGCCGCTTCATTGCGTGAAACACCATACAGTGGGCTTTCGCTGGCAATTTCTGTTCTTGCGAGAGACGCTTCTGCCTCAAGTAGCAGTTTTTCGAGCATGATTGTGGTATCGCCGATATCAATGGCTTCGTCTTCTCCTGTTTTAGCAGTAGACGTCGCATCGTTGAAGTTGTTTTTTATAAGTCTGCTTAAAGGTTTTTGGGGGTCTGGTTCATAAGAGAATTTTAAAACGATTCCACCCTCTTGCATTGCTGACAGTGAGTTTCTGATGATTCGCGTCTGACCGTTTTGTGGCACTCGCAGCCAGCGCGAAATAGTCTGGGCTGATAGCGAATGCCTGCAGTCACCAGAAATCGCTGCCAGAGCCGTCAGCAGAAGCAAAAACTTGTTAAACCGCATACCACACCGGCATGTTATCCATAATTTTGTATTTAATTTCGCCTCGTTTGTGAAGTGCTGATAAATAGCCGTTTACCGTTGCACGGTAGAGATAATATTCCCAGTTCGTTTTTTTTAGGCCGAAGTGATCTAAAAAACTTTTTATGATGCGATCATGAGATTGTGGCACTTTTAAAAGTTCGCGCATAAATTCAACTGCAATCTCGATATGACTAAGATTGTTGGTGATCATCGGGCCTATATCTTTTTGTGGCGGGAAATGACCGCCAACCCAGTTCTTAGCCTCTATTCGGCGCAGTTTTTCTAGGGTCTGTTTGTGGGCGGCCGGGTCGTAATTAAATGGCAGGCGCTGCTTTTTAAAAAAAGAGTCTAAAAACAATGTATCTGCAACAAAAGCCGTTTCATCCACCAAAAAACCTTTCTGGTTAACTGAATGGCCCGGTAGATCCAGTATCTTTATCTTTAAATCGCCCAGCTCAATTTCGTCATTGTTAAAAACCTCTGCCGGGCTGGGTTTGGCCATGATAAAGCGATTCATCAGGTCATTGACAGGTGCTCCTCCGAACAGCACTGCTGATTGAATCAGCGGTTGCCGAATAGTTGGGGCTTCGAGTGTCGAGGCCATGATTCTGCAATTGCATTTTTCGCTGAAAAAGGCGTTTCCGCCGATGTGGTCTGCATGAGAATGGGTGTTAAAAATATATGCAATCTTGTATCTGTAGTCAGAGAGCAGCTCAAACAGCCGCACGGCATATTTTTCGTCAATGCCAGAATCGATAAGAGCGACACGGCTGTTGTCCAAGACTATGACACCGACATTTGCCGGGCCGATAACACAGAATGTGCGCTCAGATACGCGCGTAAGTTCCATTTTTTATGAAACTGAAGAGATTGGTCGCTCAGAAGCACCGACCACGACAAGGCCTTCGCTGCAATTGCTCATTACATCGATAACGCATTCGGGAGTGCCTGAAAAACCTATTTCTGGGGCCAGGACTTCGATGTAATAAGGGTTGTCGTGATATGGAGAGAACTGAGCCTTGTAAACCCATGCATTAACCGGCTGACAGCCGTCAACAGTCAGGCTTATTCTGAGAAATTTGAAAACTTCGCCACCCTTGACAACTTTAAAAGCAGGATGCCATGGAAGAGGCTCGGTAGTAAAGTCTGGCGAGAGTATAACAAGGGGCTTTTCGAGAAGGATATTTATTGTACCGTCTTTACAGATGCCGACTTCAGGGAAACATTTGCGAAAAAACGGCATTTGTTCGTGGACCGTATTTTTAGACTCGCCAAGACCCTTTTGTATTTTTCCTCTTATAGCTGCCATGAGTTGATACTCCTTCTGGATGCTTTTCAAAGCATAGACCATTTGAGGCAGATATTACAAGATCTTTTTAATCATCTGCAAACATGGGCAATCAGGACCCCACATGGTTGGAAACTCTTCCAGGGGCTTAAAGCCGAGCGATAGATAAAAAATTCTGGTGTTTTCGTACGCCGGCCAGTTTTTAGCTGGCCCCAGGGTTTTGACCTGAAGATACTCAACACCCTGGTTACGGTAATATTCGGTAACAGACTCAAGAGCGGCACGCCCCAGACCCTGATGATGATATTCTGGCAGAATTCCAATAACGTAAAGTTCTGCCGATTCTTTGTAGTGTGGTTTAATGCTTATGAAGCCGCAGGTGATGTTGTGCATGCTGACAAGAAACGTAGGCAAAGAATTGATTTCAACGCCATAATCAATGATAGTTTGTTCTGAGCCGAACCATTCTGGCAATTTGCGCAGGATTTTTTCACATTCAGCTCCCGAATTTAATACTGGCCCCACAATGTTGAAATAATCTGATTTCATACATGGATACCTGATTTCCTTCGAAATAAAAACAGGTTTGCCGCTTTGGACAAACCTGCTTTTGATTTAATTGTAAGAACTCAGAAATTATATCACATTATCTTCTTGATTTGCTGAAATTTGGCAACACTGGATCCTGGGCGGGGGGAAGGGGCTGTCCGCTTATTGCTGTGCCGGTGGAGACCGCTGCTGCAGAACTTTTTTTGCCGCTTTTTCTTTTTACTGTGCGAAAATGACCGTTGGTGTGCCCTTTATTGCCTTTTTTATAGTGACCTTTTACCCATACTTTTTTGGCTTTTTTGCCGGTGATTTTTGCTTTTGCTTTTACTGCGCTATCCATAACCTTGTTGGTAACAGCAGAGCCAGCTTTTACAAATGCACGTTTAGTCTTTTTGCAGGTTTTTTTAATGTTTCTTTTGATTTTTCTGGCGACCTTTTTGAAGAACGAAGTTTTCTTTTTAGCCGCTGAAACATCGGTGTTTTCGCCGGATGTTACGAAAAGCCCGAAAACGATAAGGAACACGGTGAGGATTCTGTACGCTTTACTCATATACTTATAACCTCCAGACTGGTTTCTTATAACTCGTATCTAATATGAAGGTAAGTATAAGAATAAAATTAGAAACCCGGAACCCCTTCTGGAAAATATTGCTGAAATAAATTACTTTAAGTTGGCCTGGTGAAATGTTATTCTGCCATTAAATAATTGCACCCGGAGGCATTGAAAATGACAAGACACGATGGTCGCGCAATTGACCAGCTCAGACCGGTCACCATAGAAACCGGCTACGTTAAATATCCGCATGGTTCGGCGTTGATTTCATTTGGTGACACCAGAGTTTTGTGTACTGTTCAGGTTGAAGAAAAGGTTCCTCCTTATGTTGCCTCCAGAGAAGTTGTTCAAGGCTGGATAACTGCTGAATATGCCCTTATGCCTGCCGCTGGACTGGTTCGTAATGAACGGGCCGGTTATGGTAAGGCTACGGTTAAAGGCAGAGTTCACGAAATTCAACGTCTTATCGGTCGCTCTATGCGCTGTGCTCTTGATCTTACCAAACTTGGCCCTCGCACTCTGATGATAGATTGTGATGTAATTCAGGCTGATGGTGGCACCAGAACAGCCTCGATTACCGGCGCCATGGTTGCTCTCGAAATGGCAGTTAAAAAGCTTATGATCGAGGGAAAACTCGTCGAAAATCCTATTGTTAACCAAATTGCTGCTATCAGTATCGGTATCGTCGATGGTCGCCCATGCCTGGATCTCGATTACTTCGAAGACTCACGGGCCGAAACGGATCTTAACCTCGTAATGAATGCCAACGGTGGGTTTATCGAGGTTCAGGGTACAGCCGAAGATAGTTTTTATACCAGGGCGCAGCTCGATGAGATGCTAAAAATGGGTGAAGCCGGCATTAAAAAACTTTTTGAAATGCAGCGTCAAGCCCTGGAGAAGCTGAAATGAATCTCTGGGTCTCCACCAGAAACGCTCACAAGGCCGAAGAGATCGGTCATATGCTCGCGCCTGTCTGCCGTATAAAAAGTCTTCTTGATCTGCCGGAGTTTCCTGATATCGACGAAAATGGCTCTACCTATAGAGAAAATGCTGAATTGAAAGCCAGAACGCTTTTTAATCATGTAGGAGAGCCCGTTTTTGCCGATGATTCAGGCCTTGAAGTAGATGCACTGAATGGTCGGCCCGGTATTCATTCTGCGAGGTTTTCGGGGCTTGATACGAATCACCCGAGAAACATCAGAAAATTGCTCGATGAATTGCATGATGTGCCGGATGCCGCCAGAACAGCGCGTTTTAGATGTGTGATCGTATATATTGATGCCATGGGCATTTCCCATGAGTTTGTTGGAATTCTCGAAGGGAAAATCGGTTACGAGCCTCTTGGTGAGGGCGGATTTGGCTATGATCCCGTTTTTATGCTTCCGGATCGCAAATGCTCGGTTGCTCAACTGCCAGCTGATGAAAAAAATAAGCTCAGCCACCGTGCCTTTGCAGTAGCCAAACTTAAGGCCTTTCTTAAACTCTGATTATTAAGGCAAATAAATCGCTTTTTTTAGTGCCCGTTTTCTGGTATATAATACAAAAGCTATTCTGACTCAGGCAGCAAAAGCATTTTGGCTGCATTATCATAACACGGACAAGGTAACGCCAGATGTCACAGATCCTTCCTTTAATCAAGCGCCTTACTCAAACTGCACGCGAAAGAAGCGGTGACGGCCGACAGGAAAAATTTTTCGTTTTCAGGTTCGGGCAAAAATATTTTGCAATACCTGCTGTCGATGTGACCGAAGTTGCCATGCCGTGCTCAATGATTGAAATCCCCCAGAAATCTGATCTGATAATGGGTGTGGTAAACATGAGGGGTGTTGTAATTCCGGTTATTAACCTGCGTCAGAGAATTGCTGTAGCGCCGGATTACCAGATTAACGATGACTCCAGAATGCTTCTTTTCTCGCTGAAGGCTGGTTCTTATGTTGGTATGATTGCAGATGACATTGAATATCGACTGAGAGAGGGTATAATTGAGCCGCCTGCTCCAGGCACTGAAGATATTCACGAAAAAAGCTTTCGGGTCGCAGTAATCGAGAATCAGCGCATGCCTGTTTTCATGATCGATGCATGGCTTGAAAAGTCTGAAATTGATGCCTTACAGAATGTGCTCGAATCTTTTTAATTAAATTTTAATGGAGGATATAGATATGGAAAAATATGTCTGCACTGTATGTGGTTATGAATATGATCCGGCAGTTGGAGATCCCGACAACGGAATCGCTCCCGGTACTGCCTTTGAAGCACTGCCGAATGACTGGGTCTGCCCCGCTTGTGGCGTTGGCAAAGACCAGTTCGAACAAATCTGAATTTTGTCTGTAAAAAAGGGTTTGCGGCTTTTGCTGCAAACCCTTTTTTGCTGTATACCTGTTTCACGTGAAACAACATGATTTTTGATGTTTGCTGAATGCTTGTAACTGCCAGAAAAACCACCCGGCTGCTCGTCGTTGTTGTGTTCGGGCTTATTTTGCCATTCGCCCTGATCTGGATGTTTCTGGTTAGCCACTATCGGTTGCAACGCGAAGATATTTTGCTCAGGAGTTTTGATAACCTGAGCCAGAGTCTGGACGGCCTCGAAAAATACCATGAAGACAAAGTTTTTCTGCACGCTCTATTTCAGAAAAATTTTGCGCTGGCAGATGAGAGCTCAAGACCTCTGATGCACTTGCAAAAAAAGCTTACAGCTTTCCGCAAGGTGTTTCCGGGGCAATTGAAATTTATTGTCTGGAACAAAAATGGCGATATAGATGACGAATTAACAGACGAAAAGCGTTTTCAGTATGTGCTTAAAACTATGTATGCAGTTTTGCACAATTTGAAAAGGCAATTTGAGGCTGGCAACATTACCGATCCTTCATCGTTAAGCTCTGTTAACGCAAAAATGAATTTGCTGCGCGGTTATTTTGGAGAATTTCTATTTGCCAGGTTCTTGTTTTTGCCTCTTAAGCCTGCTTATTTCGGAAAATGTCTTTTTGTCAGCGAATATGCGCAAAAAAGGCTTCTATGGTATTACCCGGGACAAAACTTTTCGCTGGCCTGTTTTGTTAATAATGCGCCGCTGGGCAAACAGATTGGCCCCCGCATGATTATCAGCAGATTTAACGCAAAAAATGATCTGGTCAGACTGGCTTTTATCGATCCGGTGAGCTATGACGGTTTTGGATTGCCGAAAAATTTGACTGAAGTGGCAGAAATAAAGATTGAGGCGTTAAAATTTAGTCGGTATGCAGTTGCCTCGCGCGAGAGTGATAAATTTCTTCTTCATTTCAGACAGATTTCACCTGATTTGATAATGCTCAGCTATCAGAGCAGGCATGGGCTTTTTGACCCTTATTCCGCCGCTGCTCTATTGTTGGTTAGTATTGGCAAATGGCTTGTTGTTGCTGTTTTTATTTTATTCTGTCTCAGAATGCGGCATAGAAATTTTTCTCTCTCTATCCGGCAGAAAATGCTGCTGCTGTTTTTATTTGCCAACGGCCTGCCTGTGCTGATTTTGCTCTCGGTTGGCTATGAATTTTTTAACGAAAAAAAGAAAGACCTTATAGATGCCGCACACCAGGAATCGTTGCGCGTTTTGAGAGAATTGGATGCGCGATTTCCTGAGGTATCTCATTCGCTGGCCAGGCATTTGAATACTTTTATTGAGCAGAAAAACATGCTTTATGGTCAGAATAAATGGCCTCAAAGCGAGATTGAAGCATTGAAAAAAACAATAGAAGAGATAAGTCCCGGGGATTCAATGCTTTACGAAGCAGATGGCAAAATGCTTTTTCACCAGTCGGCTGCGCCGGATATTTCTGAAAAATTATTTGGCGACTTGTTTCAACGGGCACTTGATTTTTTTAACGCAGAATTGCCTCCGCAAACGCAGCTAAAGAAGAGAACAGTGCTTGATCAAGTCGCTTCCAATGATATGCTGTTGCATGATTTTATCTGGTATAGCGGCCGTTTTGCCACTCTGGTCTCAGGGGCCTCAGAGCACTTCACTTATCTGAAATTTCTCGGAAATCCCGGGGGTGGTAAAATATGGGGCCTGTTAAGCGTTTCGTGGGATCCTGCTGCGTTTTTGCGCACTTTTATCGTTGGTAAGCTTAAAGAAAACGCCAGGCACGTCGCGCCTTATCAGATTGCAGTCATGGACAAAAGCAGTGAGCAGATTTTTTCTCTTACGTCCATGAAAAACCCGCTTGTCAAAAGATTGATGCGGCAGACCATGAGTCGCAAGATGGTTACTCACGAAGACATTGAGCTTGATGGTCAGAAATTTCTGTTTACCTCCATTTCTGGAAATGTCATTTCTGGTGCTATTCTGGCAGCTTTTTACCCGCAAAAAATTATTGATGAGGGTATCAGAGAGTTGCAATATACGATTTTGCTTGTTGGCATTGCTATTCTTCTGGTGCTTATGAAAATCGTCAATTTGTTCTCAAATCGCCTGTTACTGCCTCTTCAAACACTCACTGCCGGCATCACCCACATGCGCTGCCATGATTTTAATTATCAGGCCGACTATCGGTCTAATGACGAATTTGGCGATCTGATCAAGGTCTTTAACCAGACCCTGCTTGAGATGAAAAAACTGGCGGTAGGAACAGCCGTACAAGTCAGTTTACTGCCGCCAGAAAGATATCGAAAACACAGAGTTAACTTGTTTGCCCGCTCTTTATTTATGAGCAAAATGGGCGGTGATTATTTTGATTACTTTGATATTTCTGATGACAGAATTGGTATCTTTTTTGGTGACGTTGCGGGGCATGGAATACCTGCCGCTATGGTAATGGCTATGGTAAAGGCAGTGGTAAGCTCAAGCGCTGAAGATTTTAAAGGCCCGGCAGCCGTGCTTGAAAGAGCAAATTCAATTTTAAATGAGCTTAAAAAGAGAAACTGGCGACGGATGATGACGTGCCAGTGCTTTGACCTGAACTGTAAAACCGGCGAATTCGTTTTCTCTAACGCCGGTCATTGTTATCCAGTATTGATAAGCGCAGATGGAACCCTAACAATGCTGGAACTCAATGGAATGCCGGTTGGCGCCACTAATCGTAAGGGATATCAGGAAATTTCAGGTTGTTTGCACCCAGGCGACACATTGATTCTTTATACCGACGGTATAATCGAAGCCCTCAACGCCAGTGGCGAAGTTTTTGATTACACAGGATTTCGTGGGCTATTGCAGACTGCCAGGTCGACAGATCTGGAAAAATACTGGAATAACATCTATGCAGGCTATTGCACCTGGGCCTGTGCTCAGGATGACGATCTGACCTTCCTTCTGTTGCGCATGGAGGAAGACGATGGCTGATAACAGGTTGTTGCAATGGTTGAAGTTAATGCTGATACTGCTGCTTTTGCCCCTGCTGGTAGTTGTTTCTGGCTGGTATTATGTATTTTCGCTAAATAAAACATTGAATTTAAGAGCCTTTGAGTTGGATGCCGGTGAATTGCTTGACCGAATAAAACAAGTGGCTGACACCGAAAAGTATATTTGCAATGCTCTAACGGGTACTTTTAACAACAGTGCCGATGTGGTCGCTTTAAAAGCGGCTGTCGAAAAATTCGACGTTGCTCACGACCTTAAGATGAAATTTCTGATATGGAAACCCGATGGTGATGTTTTTTACAGCAATTTCGATCATCTGGCACACGGCGGCGACTGGTCTGCAGCATTTTTATCGCTGAAAAGAGTTAAAAGCAGATATTATGGTAACGGTGAAACTGATATTCCGCCTGATGTATACGCAAATTTGCGAATTATTTACGGAACTCATTTTTTTCCGAGATATTTTAATCGTAGTTATTCAGGAAAAAATGTTTCATTAAGACGTGGTTCTGTTTCTCCAGACAAACCTCTGGTCTGGCTTAACGTAAAATCTGAATTTGGTCTTTCTGTTTTTCTTTCTTCAGAAGTTCTTTTGTCTGATTGCGGTCTTAAAAATCTTCTTACTGTTACAAGCGGCGGATTTATTGCCGGTTATATTAAAAACGGTGTTTTAACATCCTCTGACAGCGAATTTTCAAGGCATTTTCAGAATCAGACTGAGATGCTGCGATGCAGTTTTAGCTCACATATCGATTTAAACGGATATTATCTGGCGACCAGCTTTATAGATGCTGATACAACTGGAGTTTGTGCCGTAAAAGTCGGCGAAATGAAGGGGCATAGAGTAAGCAGGAGTCTTGAGATAGTTTTTGTTTTGTTTGTATTGCTATTAGCTGTTTTTGCGGTAGAAAGTTTTAAAATTATTGTGTTGGGTAAAGAGCTTTCGCTGCGAATTAAAAAGCAGTTACTGGTTCTTTTCGTGGTTTCTAACCTCTTACCTGGTTTTATATTGTTGATAATTGGTTCAGATTATCTTCAGCAGTATAGAAACGGCCTGGTCAGAGATGCTTTTAACGTTTGCATGGCATATCTGCAGAGTATTGACGAATTATATGTCAACGAACAGACTGTGCAACAGAACAGGCTTGAAAAAGCTGTTGCCGGCCTCGAAAAAAAACTGAAAAAAAATAAACTGAATCGCCGGACAATTAATAATTTTATTAAACAACAACATCCGTCTCCTTACGGTTTTTACCTGGTGGCAAGCAGCAGTGGGATTGTTGCCAGCCAACATCTTATTCTGAAAAATGAAAAGGTTGTTGAGACCATTGTGCATAACTTTTCGGGCAATGAGTTGCATGTGAATACAATGAAGGCAATGCATAAACTTTGCAGTTATGCGCTTGCTGTTCTTAACAAACAGTCTGTTGCAGACAAAGAGGCTACTGAAATAGAGTTTATAAGTGACACACTGGCGCAGAAGGCGCCCATGGAAATTGTTGGCATGTTTGCCGATAAGGGGGGATTCTCAGAATGGGGTGTTGGCGCTGTTAAGCACCCAACTTCTGTAAATCTTTTTCGTATTTTCGACGCCACCTTTTATGACTATATTCTGTTTTACCTGTGGGATACCAACAAGCTGGAAATCGAGTTTATCAGAAGGGTTTTCGATAATCTGCAGCGTAATGAATACGGCTTCAAAATTATGGCGGTAAATGAAAGATTTTTGCGAACTTTCCCCGAAGGCATATTGCAGAACGATAAGGTGCGCAACTTCACTTTAAGACTTGGTGAAAGACCTGTGACACGTCCAGAGAGCTGCCAAATAGATGCTGTTGACTACCTGATGATGGGGCATAGTTGTATCTTTCTTAAAAATACAAGTTTGCTCGGATTATACCCTGTCGAAAAAATAGACCGGGTGGTGTCTGCTAAAAGGAATTTGTTGATGCTTCTGGCGCTGGTAAGTTTGTTAATTTCGGTTGCTTTAAGTCTGTTCGTCGCCAGTGGCGTTCTTCGTCCTTTGTCTGAACTTGAAAAAGGCATGGGCGCGCTTAAAGAAAGAAATTTTGCTCATCGCCTGCCAAATCTCGGAAACGATGAGTTCGGACATCTGGCTGCCATATTTAATGACGCTATTATCGATCTTGAAGAAATGCACGTTGCCTCTATCGTTCATGAAAAACTGGTAACACCGATGACTGACGTACGCTGTGCGGGTAATTTAAAAATCTTTGCCCGCACGGTTGCCAGTTCTGGCGGAGGCGGCGATTATTTTGAACTTTCTGAGACCGGGGCAACCAGAACCTCGCTGCTGCTGTGTGAAGTCGCAGGCAGCGGTATTGGTAACAGCCTGATGCTCGCCTTTCTTAAATCGGCGGCTATGCAACTGAAAAAGTTGGCTGATAAAGCAAAACCTTTTATGGAAGCTCTTAACGCAATGTTGATCAGGAGCAGTCGCGAGGGGCAAAATAAGTCAGTGTCGGCTCAATATCTGGTGTTTCTGGAAGACGATGGCATTGAACTTGTTACTGCCACAGTATCGACTCCCTTATTGTTTGATTTTCACAGTAGAAGTCTCAAACAAATAGAATTCTCTTATGACACGCCTCTTGGGGTTCGTGCAAAAACTGATATTGCTGCAAACAGCATTAAATTAGCAAAAAATCAGAGTTTGATCTTGTATACCGGCGGTCTGGTAATGGATGAAAAAGCAAAAGCTGCCTTGGTTACTCTTTCGGACCCAGATCCTCAGATTTTTTGCGACCGTTTTATTGCTGCATATTTTTCTGGCGATGCTAAAAACAACAGCCTTAAAGACCTGACTCTGGTAATAGTAACCCGTGCATGACACCTTGGCTCCTAAACAGGTCTTTAATGCAGTTGCGCCAATGGTTTTGCTTTAACTTGCGACCCTTCTTTTCTTGTGTTAGCCTCTTGGGATGAAGTCTTTTGCGGAGGAAACAATGAAAAAACGCTTATTTTGTGCCCTGTTGATTATCTTGTCTGTTGGCGGTTTTACGATTTCTGTATCAGCCAGCGAAATAGAAAATCTTATTAAAGAGATGGCCTCTGCTTTTGCCTCTAACAGTGAGGGAGTTCGGGCACCAGAATTTATTGCCAAAGTTGCCGAAATAGACGAGCATCTTCGACAAACTTTTGAGCGCGATCATGACATTGCGCCTTTTAAAGAACTGGTTAAGTCAGCACAGGAGCTTAAAGCCAGAAAATCAGCACGAAAAATGTTCGAAGTTGTTCTCGAAAAGGCCTTTAAAAGATTGCAATTTAACAGGGTTCAACAGGATGTCGCCGTTACCCCTGAATTAAAAGAAGAAGTTGAAAACCTTATTGTTACCATAGAACAATACCTTGATCCAACTCTGCCAGACCTCGACACCGTTGACCGTAACAACCTGGAGACTAATCGCAAGAAATTGCTGAATAAGATAAAAAAAGCTTACGGTAACTTGCTTAAATTGCCAGAAGAAAAGCGCATCAGCGTTGAAATCATGTCTGAGGATGGTGCTCCCGGCAAGCTTTCGCCGGCTCGCGTAGCAAATCTTCTTGCCAAGTTAAAAACGGTGGTGCCTGAACCCGGTAAAATGAGTGTAAAAATAAAGATGTTGCCAGACAGCCTTTTTGACATGGAAATCTTTGTTCAGAATTTTGTTGCGCCCAATGGTTTTTCGGTAATAGAAGGAGAACTGGGATTTGCCGAAGTCAGCCTGAAGTCGCTTGATAACAGCAATGCTACTGAAGTTGACGATGTTCTGGGAGATGCGCATTTTAACCGCTATCGCATTGTGCAGGATGAAGAGCAGCTGAACGTTATGCCCAAAGTTGGTGAGGCAGCCTACGAAATGGGATCTTTTGCTCCGGGCCAGACTTGGAAAATGCCTTTTAAAAGCACTTCCAGCATTTCAGAAATCATCAAAAGTCTCGAAGGAAACACTGATATCGCCGTTATTAATGCCAAAAATGCCGTTAATGAAAAGGCTGTTGAATTTAAAAACACCAGCGAACGTAACCTTATCTATCTGCAGGGCACTGATATAACAGGTCTGGTTTCTGTAAAGGCTCTTGGTTCTTTGATTCCTAAAAAAGGGCAGGTAACTTTTCGAGAAACCCTGCTGGTGGTTGATGACGCTCCGGCGTCTGACGTAACCAGCTTTATTGGTGGTCAGGGTATCAATTGGTTTCTTAAAAGAGCTTCAGATAACCTGCGTAAAGGATTGCCGTTTACTCCGGTTCTTGAGAATATAAATATGGACCAGGATGCCGAAGGCCGAATGGTCTACGTTTTCAGTGGCCGCGGAAAAGTAGCCAGATAAAC
>SABV01000414.1 GCA_009928855.1 Erysipelotrichia bacterium
TGATGCCTGTGGAGTGCCGGGAATAGGCTACGCGGCTGCCGTGGCATTCTCGGTGCAGACGGCCCTGCTCTGTGTTTTCTGGGCCCGGGAGAACAAGAAGCTCTCCATCAGCGCATCAGTTCATGAAACGCTCTGAGGTCAGTATTTTTTGTGACTGAATGAATTCTTCGCGATCGGTTTCGGGCAAAAATACTGCTGCGCTGAAATCATCAATATCTTGAAACCCACCGCCGTGAACTATTTAACAAGCGGGGCTTGTGCAATCGGTGCCCATGATTTAGTATTTCAGTCATTGGTTGCTTTGCTAAAAAGATGTTCTTTTTTCTGATATCTGATTGCCCTTAAAAGATGAAACTTCATGATTGCCAAGATGTGCGATGTAACGAGAATGTTTGAACCTGGGCCAGTTCAAAAGAATTTTCGTCAGATAAGTCCAACTCGTTTCAGGCTAGAAACATTGCTTTTTTTTTGGGGCTTGGCTGTGCTGATGCCGGCAGCGGCTATTTTTTGCCTGATGAATTACGCTGAATTTAATGCCCGGGAAACCAGCAAAGCCAGAGTTGTTGATGCAATGCTTGAGATGTATGACAACCTTCATAAGGTTTGTCAGCCCTCTGAGTATTTCGCTTCGCGGGTAAAAGCTGCAGAAGTAGACGCCGGATTGCCGCCACGTGATGCAAGACTTATTCTTGCACCAGAAGACCTCGGCGATGTTTCTGATCAACTTCGTCTCAGGTTGAGCGGTTTCAAAAGTCATGAACTCCTGCTACTCATTACTTCTAATGCTGATCTGCAGCAAACAAGAGTTTTTTCAGACCCCCTCAGAGTGCCAGATTACCCCAGACCAGGTTTGCGCGCCGCCCGTGAGGTGATGAGAGAATACCGCAATCTGAGTCTGTCAACTTCAGAGATTGCCGCTCAAGATGCCGGAAAACGCAAGATTTTGCGCAGCTTTGCCAGATCGATTTTTGGAAATTATTTTGATCCGTTGAATGCCAATGAAGATTTTTCCAGCGGTTTCAGTGATATGGCCGGCGGAAACCGTCTGATGGCATCGAGGCGGCTTGTCTTGTCAGCTGATGGTCGGCCATTGTTCAGCTACATCGCTCTCTTTCGTGAGGCTGATAACTCTCTAGTTCATAGCTTGACTCTGGCAAAAACGAAAATGGCGGCAGCGGGTTTTTCCTGCAGTTTGAAAATAAAACCCGCTATTCCGTTTCCATTTGTATTTCAGAGTGGCGATGGCAGCCTCAGAATGAACGGCCCCGTTCATTTTGCCCAGCTGATGACCGGGAATTTCAGAAATAAGGATATTGCCGGCAATTTGCTCGATCGTGGCATTATGAAGCACAAACCGGCCCTTTATCCTCATTTCGAGATTGTTGCCAATCCTTTAAAGCAGCCTGGCGGTGGCTATTTTATCAGACCTGGATTTGTAATTTTTATTTTTTTGTGCATTACTCTGCTGCTGCTTAAAGGCTTTCACTCGGGTGGCAATATCCGGGTCAATATCAGAACAAGGCTGTTTCTTTCGGTTCTTCTCGCAACTGCCCTGCCTGCAGCGATTTTTGTTTATTACACGCATCGCCACGTTACCCGTGAATTTTCGCGGCGTAAAAAGCATGTGAGCATGAAAATCAAGAACAGTCTCAAACAGCTTGAACTTGCCGTTAAAGCGGCTGACCAGGAACATTTTGCCATTTTAAACAAGTTTGTTAACCAGATCAGGGAAACTGCCTGCACAGCTGGCGAACCCGAGCTGAGGGCGCGGTTTGATCAAGGTCTCGACCAGACGTTCTCAGGTGTGTGCCTGGTCAGAAATGATGGTTTGATTCTAGAAACCCTTGATTATAAAAAGGCCTATGTCGTTAAGCTTGAACAAAAGCTAACCATGACGCGCGAGGTCATGTATGCATCAGTTTACAGATTTTTTCAATTCATGAATCTGGGCTCTGAAAGCTGGCAAAAACAATTGCAGGCAACGCCGCGTGGCCGAAAACTGCTGGCCATGGCTGATATTTTCAAGCCCATCCAGATTGACAATTTCTGCAAGTATGAAAGCTCGGGGCAGACATCCAAGCAGGATTTCGGGAATTTCAGAATGATGAGTTTCAAGATTCTGCCGCGCAATGATGGAAAAGATAGCCGAGGCGCCGTTCTTATTCTGATGCAGGATATTCGTGAGCTCGCGCACCTCATCATTGATGGATTCGCGGCAGACTGGTCGTTTTTTAGGCGCGAATCTGGCGATGGTTTTATCGAAACAGCTGTCATCAGCACCTTTGATCTTGATGGCAAAAGTATTGATACCGGTAAAGTCTGGCCAGCCGGGGTTACTCTTAGCCCCAGATATCTGGAAATCGCCAAAAAGCTGGCAAACGGCAGGTCAGAGGCTGAGATTAACTTTGAAGAGGCTGATGGAATACCGACTGTTGTCGTCGGACTCAAGATTGCGGGTTACCCGCTGATTGCCATTGCAGAATGCCGCATGCATCGTCTGGCTCATGACAGAAACTTTTCTCTTGCAATTATTGCCGGTAATCTTGTTTTTATTCTCGTTCTTCTCAGCGTGCTGGTAAGTGTTCTAACCGGCCTCTTTACGCCGCCGATTGACCAGTTGCTTGTTGCTGCAAGACTTACGGGTGAAGGGGCCTTGGTGCATATCAGTAACAGTTATAAAAACGAGTTGTCACATCTGACCAGCAAATTTAATGATATGAATCAGCACATCAAGGAACGAGAAAGACTTGAGAGATTCATTTCACGTGAAGCCACCGAGACAATTGCATCTGAAAGTCGTGAACTTCGTGAG
>SABV01000074.1 GCA_009928855.1 Erysipelotrichia bacterium
CCGAGAGCGTAACCCAGTTTCGATTCTTTGAGGTCATCAGGGTTGAGATTGCCCATACTTATAGCTTTTGCAAAGTCAGACATGCCATCAATAGTGCTGTAATACTTGACTCTAGCCCAGCCCCTGCCATTATATGCCTGTTGCTTCTGTGAATCTGTTGCGCGAGAATCATTTAAAACACTTTCAAAATAGGTCATGGCAATACCCCAGTCCGCGTCTTCCATCGTTCCCCAGGCATTGTCCAGTTTTTGAACAACTGTAGTGCTGCTGGCTGTGCCAGTTCCCGTTCCTGTCCCGGTTCCGGTGCCAGTTCCTGTGGTTATTGCCGGTCCGGCCGGATTTTCGCCGGGCAGTATCTGTCGCCCATCACTGCCACCTCCGCCGCAGCCAATAAGCAGAGATATCGCGGCCATGAAGATTGTAAATGTGACCTGCAGCATTTTTTTCGCTGATTGTATTTGCATGGTTTTACCTCAACACTGCCAGTTTAAAATTCTTTTTGATTTTTGCAGACGGGTTTTCGGGGTCACGTACTTCTATTTTTGCAAAATAAACCCCGTTGGCTACATTTTTGCCGGCGTTGTTACGCAGATCCCATGGGATGTCATACAGATATCTGGAGTTGATTCCCCAGGTTTCTCTTACGGCTCTGATGTTGTCGAGCGTTGTTACTTTATGACCGGCTACGTCATAAATGACAACTCTTACAAGGTCTTCATTGAGGTCGCCCCTGTTGGCGCTGATTCTTATAAATGCTCTTCGACTGGCCGGGTTCGGATACTGCATGATCTGGCCAAGACTTAGAGGCAGATTAACCTGGAAGCGCAGAGAGGAAGTTTGTGACTGATTTCCGGTGCGGTCTGCTGCTTTAATAACCAGATCATGTGTGCCGCCGATCAGGTCGGCAAGGGGTTTAAATACAAAGTTGCCGTTTGAATCGACCTGAACTGTCTGGGCCGGGCCGCCGTCAATGTGCGCGGTCAGGGCCGTAACATCAACGCCTGAGCCTGATTCTTCTATCTGACCGGCAAAGTCTGGTCTGGCCGTTGTGAATGGCTTTTGCAGATCAAGTTCTTCTGTCATTCTGATTCGGGGGGCGAGCGTATCGCGCATTATTGCGAACATCTGCGAAGAAATCGCTCTGGCAGCAAATGCTCCTTTTTCGTTTCGACTTGCGCTGACAAATTTCCAGGTGTCGCCGCTCTGGTTGAAGAGGCCAAGGCCTGTGGTGGCGGTCGCTTCAGGGGCGTTCAGATAGACATTAAAGCCCTTGTTTACTTTGTCGGTCATGATACCTATTTCGTATGCTTCACCAATCGGCACAAGCTCGGTCTGGTTGCCGGCGGTGGTTTGCGTGGTCTGTGATGATTTTATTGCGGCCCGTAACTGTCTCTGCAAAGAAGCTCGTATTGTTCCACTTGCTTCGGGAGCATTTTCCAGCGTATGTTTTAAAATTTTGATTGTAGCGTCTGATTTCAGGCTTTCGGCGCTGAACTTGAGTGTGAGTCTGCTGTCAGTCGAAACAACCTGGGTAACAATATTGGCTGATACATTGGCAATCTGGAAATTGCCGAGAACAGAACTCTGGTTTCCTGATGGATCTTCAGCGATAGCCTGCAAAGTTCCGTATCCCTGGTAGTAGGGGTTGAGATGAACGCCTGCCATGAAAGCTTTTGGCTCGGCTCCGGCGCGCATTGTAACTGTTGTCGGCTGCGTTCCGCTCTGAGAAACGGTAAGCGTGGGTGGTGCCTTGAGAAGCTCGTTTGAAGTTACCAGCACAATTATGTCGTTTTCGTTGGCCGGGTTCGAGAAAGCCGAGATTTCAAGCTCAGGAGGTGTGCGATCCTGCCCTTTAAAACTATACGTGTGCGATGCCAGGTTGCCGAGCAGATCTTCTGTGGCGGTTGCACTGATGGTATAATTAAGATTTTCGCCAAGAGCGCTCGCAGCGGTCATAAGAACCGATTTTTTATCTGATTGTGGAATCGCACCAGTCAGTCTGATGGCATTGCCGTTTGCGTCAGATAAGCGGTAACCATTCAATAATGCTGCGGTTTCTGGTTTATATTCTTCGTTAAATATCACCTTGAAGTCGGTCTGAGTAGTTATGCCGACAAAGCTTACGCCGCTGATTGTCGGGCCCTGCCAGTCTGCGACAAGTTTTACCTCGTTATCCGTACTGGTTACATTCGCTCCATATATGCTTCTCACCGTGTTTGCTATCGTAAAAGTATATTCAGTCTGGTGAGTGAAGCTTGCTACATTAAAGCTGAGAGCGCGTGCTGCAGATTTTTGCACATTGCTGATGGTCAATGAGGGTGAAGCAGTTACTGCGCTGCCAGTAAGGCTGTTTTCGTAGATATCGTGATTGAACCAGATCTGAACCGAAGTCGAACTGACCTGGGCGGCAGAGGTGACCTTGAAGGCAGAAGTGATAGTGTTTATGCTGATAGACTGGCTTGCATAGTTCCCTGCGTAATCCATGCCTCTGAATGTGTATTTGCCGTCTGGAACAACGTTGCCGGACTGATTTTTGGCGTCCCATGATGCCAGATACCTGCTGGAGGATGCTACGAGAGGAATCTTTCTTATGCGTATTCCTGAGGCATTGGTAATTTCCATGTAGAAAATGCCGGTTTCGCTCAATGATTCAGTTGAATCTGCGAATACGTCAAGGTTGCCGGCCGTGGGTGAATAATATGAAACCGGTTGGCTTGCGACGTAGGCGCTGTAGGTGCTTACTTCTGGCCTGGTGTTATCGATGATTACATTGTAAATAATCTGCGAACCTGAAGAGAGAAGAGCTACGTTGCCGGCCCGGTCAACCATGTCGAGGTCATATACGCCATCGGGCATTATCTGGCTGGTTGCCCTGCTGTATTTGCCGTAGAATTTGCCTGACCACTGGTCTGTGCCGGCACTGCTCAGGTCATAGGTGTCGGTTGAATTGCTGCTTCTGATGCGTAACTTAGGTGCGTCTGTTTCTGTTTCAGTAACTTTAAAAGTTGTGGATATATGTGTGTGTCTGGCGGGGCTGAAATATACAGATGCGGTTGCCAGTTCGCCTCCGCTTATTACGAGTGGTTCTGCTACAGATGGTGAGCTGTTATCGAGTCGCCATGTGTGACTTTGTGACGAAAGGTCACCATCATTGTCAGCAAGTCTTACGATGTAGGCTGCGGGTGTTACAGGGCCTTCAAGGGCTGACCATGTAAAGGTTGCTGCGTTGCTGATTGGATCAAAGGGAAGGGTGTAAGATGCTACCGTTTCACCGGCAAGGGTGAAGTGCAGGTGAATTGGCAGTGTATCAGGAGCTTTTGCGAGCTGAATACTCATGGTTGCAGCGCCCGGAGCTACATTGAAGCTGAATGGCTGATTCAGCAGAATTTCATTGCCGCTTTCAAGAGTGCTGCTGGCCGTTGTTGACTGATATGACCTGGTTGTAAACGAAGAGACTACCGGGCCAAGTGAACGCACTTCGATAGTGCCTGAAGATACGTTGGAAATCTTGTTGCCCGTCAGGTCGGTAGCTGAAACTTTGCAGGTATAGGGACCCTGGGGTATGTCGTAACCCACTGCTGAAGATGTGACAAACTGCGCCTGAGTTGCAAATGGGTCAACGAAGCCGACAAAACGGCATGCAATACTGTGAGAAGAGGTCGCCAGGGTCAACGACGGTGATGCGAGTTGATAAAGAGGTTCATCAAAGGCAATGATGAAGGTTGAATTACCCGCTGCCCCAGAACTGACAGGTAACCCATCGTCGGTTGATGCGGCAATGACTCTGGGCGGCGTGCGGTCAACGAGCATTAGAGTTATTGATGCAGCTCCTTCGGCCATATTCCCGGCCATGTCAGCGGCGGTTATGGCGTGCCAGCCTTCTGCCAGAGTTGTGGAGGCGATTGCCGCCGGTAATGTGTATGATTTTGAGGTCATATTATAGGTTTGCGTAGCGAGTCCATTGGTCAGAACAAGGCGCAGAGGATCTGTGGCTGTGGTGGTAAAGGCGATTTTAAGATTGCCGTGCAGTTGTTCGTTATAATAGAGCTCTGTTGTCCATGCTCTGGGTGAAGCTAGAGTCGCGGTTGTGGCTGTTATTGAGGGCGCCGCTGTGTCATAGACTATTTTTACAGAACTGGTTGCACTTATGTTGCCAAAACTGTCGCGAATTCTGAATGAGTAGCTTGCGGGCCCGATATTGGCCGGAGTTGCCGCGAAACCAAAGAATGAAGCGGTCGCGGTTACTGAGGCAATGCTGCCAACCGGGTTAAAAGTCAAACTGGCGACTTCGGCAGAATCGCTGTCTCGGTAAACGAGAAGAGTGTGCGGCAGGTTTTCAGGGGTTGCACCGTATGTGATAGAGAGCGTGGCAATGCCGGGTGCGGCCCTGTCTGAGAAAGGTTTGTTTTCAAGTTTTCCTGCAACAAGAGCTGTCTGTTCAGAATACAGCCTGGCAGAGGCGATTACCGGAACCACCGTTGAGATATAGACTTCGAAGGCACCTGCTGCCGGTATGTTGTTCGGGTTGCCTGCAAGATCTCGCGCGTTGCTGATGATATAGCTCCAGGTGCCGTTTGTGCCTTGTGGAATATTTTCGCTGTTGGTGAAACGGCATGTGGTAGAACTTGTCCAACCGCTGTAGCTCATGGCAATCTGGTCTGGTGCATTCGATAGATACAGTTCAGGAGCTATGGCAGTATTCATTGGTTTGTCAAAAGTGAGTTCAAAAGCTCCCTGCCCGGCACTATAACCGCCGGCAAAAGCCGGTGTTGCTGCAGTCACAGATGGTGCGACCCGATCAACGACCAGTGGCATTACCCATGCACTGCCTGTTGCAAGATTACCGGCCATGTCAGCGCCGCTTATTGCATAAATGCCATCTGCAAGGCTGCCTCCATAGACGACGGTGTGAGTTTTGCTGTCGGCGCTGGCGCTCATTTCTTTGCTTAAAGTGGCAATATCGGGTTGCTGCACGATGAGCAGGTTCATTTTGTCTGTGTTGCTGGTTATGATACTGAATGTGGCTGAGCCATTAGCGGGAGAATAATACCATGCCTGTCCGAGGCCGGTGCCCGTGTCTGTGGCGATGCCATAGCCGCTGATGGTTATTGATGCAACATCAGGCCTGACCTCGTCATAATTGAGCGTATAGAGAAAGCTGCCCGATGATCGATTGCCTTCATTATCAATAAGTCTGAATCCGTAAGCGCCTTCAGTTATGGCTGGAACCCATCCGCTATCAGCGTCATCCGGGAATATCACACGGCGACTGGCGTTATCAACAGGGAAAGTAGCCACTTGCACTGTCGGTGCCGACGTGTCGAATACCATAAGCTGGTGAGGTGTGTTGAAGGCTGTTATACCCTTATAGTCAAGCGTCAGGGTTGCTGAGCCATTGCCGTTAAAATACAGGTCGTTTTTCAGCCCGTTGGCAGAACCATAAACAGCAGACTGGTCAGTTATATTATGAATTTCGGCAAAGGGGCCCTGTGAATGAACTTCGACGGTCTGGTCATTGCTGGTCGGCACGGTATTGCCGGCCAGGTCTTTGCCACCGCTCAAAGTATATGTGTAAAGTCCTTGTGGATGAGTGGCTACAATTGCATTCGCATTGATAAAGTATGCGGTGCTGGCGTTATTCGAGTCGGCCCAGCCGCTGAACGTGGTATTGATTGTAGTTGTTCCTGTTGCGAGTTTTAACGAAGGAGTCAATGATGTGTCGAGATGCTCAGAGTAAACAACCGTAAAAATCGTTGTGCCAATCGGGCTGTTACCAACATGTTCGGGTGAAATGCTGTTGACAGAAGGAATGCCGCGATCTACCACGAGCGTGCTTGCTGCCCAGCCAGCATCATGGTTGCCGGCCATGTCGACCACAGTCAGAATGTAAGTTCCGTCGGGCAGCGTAGAACCTGTTGCGATTGCGTAGACCCCTGCAGATGTCTGGGTGAGATTGGTGGTAACAGTCGCCAGCGCATTTGAACTGATAGCCAGCCTGAGATTGTCTGTTGTGGTGGTTTTTACTGTTAGAGAAAAATTTGTCGATGCGTTGTAATAGCTTATATCTGCAGATGTTGAGCCAATGCTGGAAAGTTTGAATTCTGTCAGATCGGGTGCGAGATTGTCATAGACAATATCAGTGATTGCATCGGTTTCGTTCATGTCTGAATCGGTAACGCGGATAGAATATGTTTGGGGGCCTGTGAGCCCTGGTTTCGGATCGTAAAAATCAGCATAACTGAAGGTTGCGGTTGCTGTGATAGTAGCATTTTTGCTTATGACAACTCTACCCAGTCTGCTGTTATCGTCCGGGTCGAAAATTTCGAGATAATGGGTTTTATCTGCGGGCGGCACAGAAGAATAACTGATGCTGAAAGTTGCCACGCCGACAGATGGGCTCCAGGGCTGGTTAATAACCTGATTCAAAGAAATCAGGTTTTGCAGGGTTCTAAGGTTGATGGTGGTCACTTCGGGCGCAATAGTGCGCACCTGAACTTTAAAGCTGTTATTGTTTTCGTGGTTATTGCCGGCTTCGTCTCGACCACCGCTGATCTGGTATGTCCAGGTGCCGTTAACGACGCTGCTGTCAAAAGCCAGATTATTAGTGAATTCAGCAGTGTGTGATGCCGAAGAAGCTGGGTTTACCCACTGCTTGAAGGTAAAAGCTCTATTTGACAACGTGTCTGAAGCCAACGCCAGGACTGGATTAGACGCTGTGGCTGTATCCATCGGTTCGCTGAATTCGACTTTAAAAGTTGATCCTGCGGGCAATCTGCCGATGATGTCGCCGGGTATGACTCTTGAAACTGTTGGTTTGCGTGTGTCGAGAACAATGGCAGTAGAAGCTGTGCTATAGCCTTCAAGGGCGGCGGCGCTGCTCGCGCTCAGGTCATAGGCATAGGAGGCAATCAGTGAATTGTAAGTGTTGCCAAGAATGTCTTTAACGCCGTTCAGCTCTACCGTTGCTGGTTCTCTCTGCCAGTCGCCGTTAAGGGCAACATTGTTTGTGTAAGTAAAGACGCTGCGCAGTTTTCCGGCGACCGTTCTTTCTGAGTAGCTCAAGAAAGTTCCGGTGGCGATATGTGTGCCATTCTGAAGAACAATTCTTGCCTTGGGGATAGTAGAGGGTTGCACGGGCACTACAACGCCATCGACCATTGGCGGAAAAATTTCAAAAGTAAACGTCAGTTCGCCTGCGGTTTTCTGGCTGACCGGCGGTTTGTCGCTCATTGCAGCAGCGGCCAGGGTTGCGCCTGAATCTACTGCAGTTCCGGGGGTTACAATTACCAGGCCGGGGTTGCCCGATTCATCTTCGTAGGTTGATCCTTGTTCTGACCAGATATTGGTAAAAGTGTCGGAAGGTATGCCAAGACGCCAGTTTGGAGTATTATTCTGGAAAAGCCTGAAGACTCTTGTCATGTCGTCGTCGGTGAGCTTGATTTTTACTGTTGTACTGGCAAATCGGTTATCGGCCGGAATTTCCAGTGTTTCCAGACTTAGTGTGGTGGTGCTGGCTATCTCAAGATTATGCAGAACAATTTTATTTTTATAGCCTGCTACTTCGAATCCTGCCTGGGCGCTTGGTGTTGCCAGAGTGGGGGGGAATACGGCGGTATTGTCTTTAAACTCGGTAGTAAACAGCAGCAGTCTGTCGTCTGCGCTGAGTTCGAGTGTTCGATTTGCAAGATCAAGCCTTGGATATTCAAGAAAATGGAATGGCAAAGTGGGGCGATTGTCGCTTCCCCAGAATGGTGCCGAAAGGGCGATTGTTGGCATGTTTTTGCCATAGGTGTCGGCAACGAATATTTTATTGCTTGAACGGCTGGCAAAGCCGAGTTTTCGGCTGAGGTTGTTGCCCAGTTTGCGGGCAACCCAGTCGCGTCCGTCATCGCTAAGAGTTATTCGCAGCCGTTTATTGTTGTCAAGCCATGTTCTCTGATCGCTGTTTCGTATTGTGTAACCGTTACTGTAGCTTAGCGGAGTGGTCAGAGTTGCTACCAGCAGAACTCCATTTGAAGCAACCAGGGTGGCCGGGTCGACTTCCTTGCTGAAATGGATATCAACAACTATCGAGGTTGGCCATGAATGGATCATTTCGAGTTTGGTTATTCTTGCAGGTTCACGCCAGGTTGAGTCAGTTATGACTACAGGGTAACGGCTTACCGGTAACAGTTCATTGCCTGAAAAATCTGTCAGTGCGTAAGTGGCAACATTAGTTGCCTGTAGATAGACAGGTGTTGAAGCCCATTGAACTACAGCTCGTTTTTGAGTTTCTGTAAGACTTATGTCGAATGTGCCGTCAAAGTTGTCTGAAAATTGCCCGGATACAAAACTCATAGAGGCCGGGTCGGGCAATGGTGGCGTATTGCTGCCGATCAGCTTCCATTCTTTGGCATTTTCGGCATTCAGGGCAGTAAAATCTTCAGAAATGCTGACGGTGATGGTTGCCCCGTTAAAGGTGGCGGCAGAAATAATCGGCGCAACATTGTCAACGTAGAAGGTTGCGGAGGTTTGCGCAAGATTGCCGGCTTCGTCTAGCGCGTATAGCCGTATAACTCTTTGCCCATAAGTAAGTTCAGAAAATTTTGATACGGCTATGCTGCTGATTGTTTTTGCAGAAGATGCGTTGGTCTGCATTTCAACAGTGCCGCTGCCAAGTTCGCTGAAGTCGAGCCATGCGCGCAGCATTGGTGTGTTTTCGGTAAAGGTAATGCTTGCTATAAGTTCGTCGCCGATAACGTCAGAACCAAGATTATAAACCTGGAATCCGCCCAGAGTCTTTAATTCTGAGTTGCTTGAGAGGAGCAATCCTGATGAATTGATCACCGGTAGCTGATTTCTGATGCGAAAGCTTGAGGTGGCTGATATCAGGTCTGAATTGTTGCCAACAGCGTCTGTAGCGGTCAGTTTGTAATAAATGCCTGTGCCTTTGAGATCCATCCACGCGCTTGATACGGTGAATGTTGCTTCATGTTTGTTGGTTGCAGAATTGTAGATCATTGTCATGGTAGCTATGTCGGTCGTGCCTGAACCGATCGTTGCTTTTATTGTGCCGCCCACATAGGCGCTGGCACTGGCAGAAACAAGCAATTCATCACCAGTATTTGCTATGCCTGATACCGGGTAAGTGCTGTTGTCTTTTGATATCGCTATGCCATGGTTGCTGAATATTATTGGCTGGCAGTCGATTAGAGTTACCGGGTCAGAAGTCACTTCGATGCTATTTGTGTTGGCGTCACTTACCTGTGCCGTAAAAACGTAATTCTGGTATGTGGCGGCAGTTCTGCTGGCAGTTTCAGTCAGAGTAAACTTTGCCCCATCCCAGCTCATCAGAGCGGTTGATGAACTGCCGATGGCGCTCAGATCAATCGTTGCGGTGCCATGATTAGCCACATCATCGACTGTGACTGTGAATGTGATGCTGGTGCCGGTTTTTATGGTGCCATAAGTTGATACTGCCAGTTGCGGGTTCACAGGAGCTCTGTTGTCTACTGTTATTTCGCCGGTATATGATGAGACGCTGTTTCCGGCTGTATCCAACAACGTGATTGCCCATGAAGCGGTTTCATTATTAAAGTCGCCGGCTTTGATAGTGGCTTCATACCTGTACCAGTTGGCGCCTGCAGAAGGATACAGAGTCATAGGGGCCGCTGCGCTGTCTCCAATTGAGGTCAGGTTTATGGTTGGCAAAACCGAATCGTTATACACGGCCTTCGCCAAAAATTCTATCTTACTGCCGATGTGTGCTACTGTTTCGCCTCCGATAATTCTGGCGTCTATATCCAGTATTTCTGGCGGCCAGCAGTCAACATAGTAGGAGTCTGTAGTTTGAATCTGGCGTTTATTGCCGTATTTGTCATACATTATGGCGGTAAATTTGTATTCGTTGGCTATTATCTCGCTCGATGGTTTTTGCGGCATTATTTTTAAAGAATAAGAAGCAAGAGGCGAGCCGGTTGACGACATTTTATAGTCACTGGCAAAACCTATGAAAGTAAGGTCGATAGTGCCTGTGGCGTGGTCGTCATCGGTGCTTTCTGCCGTAAATGGAAAGCTGAAAACAAGTTCGGTGTTGAGATTTACTACGCCAATAGAGTTGCCGGAAGCGTCTTTAAGTTGTAACGGGGGAGTTGGATCAGGTGGATTCTGGTCGAACAGCGGAATGCTGACCGAAGCCGTGTATGGATCATGAGTGGCACCGAAAACAGGAGTGTTGCCCGCATCGTCAGTTATGGTTATCGGGAAAGTTGCGCCAAGGTTGAGGGTGCCTGTGGGTATGTCGAAACTCCAGCTGTATTTGCCTGCTGCCAGATCCAGTGCCTGGGTAGAGCTAAGGCCAGCATCGCCAAGATCAACAGTCACAGTCTGGCTGTCAAAGTCAGTAGATCCTGTTGTAGAGGCAAGTTCAACCTTTATGGTTACCTTGTCGCCAATTATAACGTAAGGTGGCTTTTGTTGCAGGGGCACGGTGAAAGTGCTGATCAGGCACAAAGGTGGTTCGATATCTACCGAAGTCGCCCCTGTGTTGAGTGAATGGGTGTTACTGGCTTTGTCGTAGGCATTAACAGCGAAGAGGTAGTCTTCCTGATCGATGGTGCCTGTGCCGATAGATATTTTAAAATAGCCGCTGCTCGGGTAGCGCCAGTTATTGCCCGAAGGATTGGCAAAAGTTGCGCTTGCCGGCCCGCCAAATGCGCTTAGATCCATCCAGACCGCTCCGCCATCGGCTTTTTCTACATCACTGATGGTGGCGTTAAAAGTCAGTTCGTCGCCAACGATTATTATGCCGGCTCCGGCACGTCTGGTAACTGTAAAAGCAGTTGCCTGCGGCGGTTTCTGGTCGAGGATAGGTATCGTGATCGAGGCAGCGACCGGCGAAATGTAAACAGGCTCTGCCGGCCCGTTCCCTGCGTTGTCGGTGATAATAAGCGGAAGAATCGCGCCATCGTTTACTGTGCCTGAAGCGAGAGTAAAAGTATAGGTATACGATGACACTGACCAGGTCATTTTCTGGATGCCAAGACTGGGGTCAATGCTGTTAAGGTCGACTGCGACAGTCGCTATGTCTGTTTGTCCCAAAGCAAGACTGACCTTGACCGTGATACTGTCTTCTATGATGGCATATGAGGCGTTTTTGCGCGGCTCATTCACTATGTAAGACGACCCCGTAAAAACAGGCGGTATGTTGTCGACACTTGTGCCTGCTGCGTTGAACCATGTCTGATGATCTTCTCTGTTATAGGCGTTTACCTTGAATACCAGAGAAGGATTGTCTACGGTTCCTGAGGCAACGGTTATACTGGCGCGCCAGATATTGCCCGAAACATTTGTATATGGCTCGCTGGCCAGGCCACCAATAGCCGACAGATCAGACCATACTGTGCCGCCGGATGAAGTCAGCACACCGGCGATGGTTGCTTCGAAAGTTACTGTGTCGCCAATATGTATCGTGCCTGCACCGGCATCTCGGGTGACTGTGAAGGCCGAAATGACAGGCAGTGCCTGGTCAAACATCGGTATGCTTATCGACGCGACCAGCGGTTGCCCGGTTACGTCGAATGGGCCGTTGGGAGCATTGTCGCGTATGATCAGCGGAAAAGTTGCTCCTTCGGTGAGCGTGCCAAGCGGCACTGTAAAGTCATAGGTATAAATTCCGGTGCTTTGAAGGGTCATGGTTTGGGCAGCTTCGCCGCCGGCGCTTGACAGGTCGATAGCTACGGTTTGCCCGTCGTATGCCGTGCCGGTTGTCGTTGATGCAAGGCTGACCTGAAATTTTACTATGTCGCCATTTATGACATACGGATGGGTCGGGCTTTGAGCGGGGGTTGAGGTAAAGCCTGCCGAAATCACCACCGGCGGAATATTGTCTACTGTCGTTGCAGTAGAGTTTCTGGTGATTTGGTGTTCTGCTCTGTTATACGCATTTGCGACAAAAATATGATTTGCTGCGTCGATTGTGCCAGATGCTACGGTTACATTGGCTCTCCAGGTATTGCCCGAAATATTTGTGTAAATTGTGTTGGCGTTACCACCGATCGCAGAAAAGTCAGACCATACCCTGCCGCCATCATATTCTCTAATATTGCTGACGGTAGCTTCGAAGGTCACTGCATCGCCGATGCGTATGGTTCCGGCTCCTGCGTCTCTAGTAACGGTGAAGGCCGAGATGACGGGGCTTGCCTGGTCGAACAGAGGTATGTCTATTGTCGGAATCACCGGCTGTCCAGTCGTGTCTATCGGTCCATTGCCGGCATCATCGCGTATGGTTACCGGAAAAGTAGCACCATTGGTAAGATTGGTATTATTGGGAACAGTGAAATCGTAAGTGTAGATGCCGCTCGGTTGCAGCGTCATCACTTGCGCAGCAACTCCCCCGGCGCTTGTAAGATCGATGGTTACGGTTTGATTATCGTATGCTGTAGTTGAGGTGGTTGATGCCAGGGTGACCTGAAATTTTACCACGTCTCCATCTATTACGTAGGGGTGTGTCAGACTTTGCGGAGGAGTTGACGTGTAGGTTGCCAGCAGCAGTTTGGGTGGTTCGGTATCAATGTTAACGGCTGCTGAATCAAAAGTATCCTGATTCTTGACGTCATCCCAGGCATAAAGTTTAAAATACCTGCTGGTTGTGTCGATGGTGCCGGTTGCCACTGTCAGAATGGCTCGCCATGTGTTACCTGTGACGTTTTCGAGTTCATGTTCGGTATCGCCGCCGAGAACTTGAAGATCTGCCCAGACTTTGCCGCCGAGAGACTCTTCTACATTGCTTACTGTTGCCAGAACGGTCACGCTGTCGCCGGTGCGTATCGTGCCTGCACCCGCAGTTCTTGTAATTGTAAAAGCAGTAATATCGGGCGGGCGGTTGTCTATCGTTATTCCGGGAGTGGTTGCCTCGTAGACGATATTGCCCGCATCGTCTCGGGCTGAGACGTTGAAAAAATATGTTGCCGTGTTTTCGATAGTGCCGGCGGGTATTGTGTAGGTGCCGATGTAAACATTGCCTGCCTGCAGCAGCATCGGAAATTCTGCCGGCCCGCCTATGGCCTGCAAATTTGCGGTAACAGTAATGTCGTCATCTGCAGTAATTGTAGATTTGAGCTGCAGCTGAGTGGATATGCTTGCCAGTTGTGTTTGCGGTGCTATGCCCGGAAATGGCGGATAAACAATCGCGGCAGTGTTTGTCAGTGATGGCAGACCAAGGTCGATGCTGGAAAGATAAGCGGTGGTTTCGGTTACATTGCCGGCATTGTCGGTGCTTCTGAATATGAATGGAAAATTAGTGCCATGAATAAGCGAATTCTCGGTGAGAATAAGTGAGGCGGTAAAAGTAACTGCCGAACCAACAACCGGAGTCGCGGTTGGCGACAAGGTTGGAAGAGTAATTCCCGCACTGGTGAATGATGCGCAGACAACTTCGACGACATCGTTATCATAGCTTTGCAGCCTCATTGAAAAATTAAGCACATGGCCCGGCAGAGCCGGAATAGCAGCGCCGGCAGCGTTTACGACACTTTTGTCGGTGAAGGATGGAGCTTTGGTATCGACATTCATGTTGAAATCGTTATAAACAACCTGATTGCCCCGACCATCGACGATTGTAATTGGAAAATTGCATGATTTGTCGATTCCATCAGGAAAAACAATGCTGGATAACGTAAATGTCGGCGGGGAACCGGCGCTTGCCATGGGGTTGGTTGCCGAGAGTCCTGTGGCTGCAGAAAGATTCAGGTTTGCTTCCTGGTCAGAGTCATCTGTGGATACCGGTTGGGTAAATACTACCGTTTGCCCCTGCCTTACGGATGTGCCTGTATAGGCGTCTCCATCTACCGTTGCAGACATTATACCGACTCGATTAGGGTAGACGTTGTCTATGTTTACTGTGCCCCCCGGCTGGTAATTGGTGCTTCCGTCTGTATTGCCCAGTATGAATTCTATGTTGTCGGCTGAATTGTTTACGTCGCCCTGAACTACTGTCCAGGTGTAGTTTGCCGAAAAGCTTGTGCCGCCGAGGTTTTGCACTGTCATCGCCTGTATCGGGTTGCCGACACCGGGTAATACTACAAATGGTGTGGGGGCTGCGACATCGCTTGTAAAAAGAACTGTGTAACTGACCCGGTCGCCAATTTTGCCGATTTCATCCCATGGTGCAGTCTGGTCGGTAACATAGGCTGAACCACCTGTTCCTGTGGGGGCAGCAGCTTGTATTGCCTCTGCGCTAAGAAGAAACGCCATCAACAAAAATATTGCTGACACGGCTTTGACAAAACTTCTCATAGCGGCTCCTTATTTTAATCTGCCCCGATTTTTTATGTTCTGACTGGCCCTCTGGCAAATCAGCGGGAA
>SABV01000415.1 GCA_009928855.1 Erysipelotrichia bacterium
AAAAAACGCCCAGGGTATCCTGGGCGTTTTTTATTTTATGAACTATTTGCTTTTTTGGGGAATAATCGTTTTGCAGAAGTTTTGTATATCTGATTTGCCAATGGCGAATTCCATAGAGAATACAGAGTCATTTTTTGCATCGCGGATATCTATCGACATCTGGTCTCCTGGGCTGGCTGCCGCTATACCGTCTCCTGATTTGGTGGCAGCATTGAGAACAAAGTTGATCTGTTCTGCGTTTTCGGGGTTGATGTGCCCAATAGCCTCAAGACCATTCGCCGAGTTTTTAAGAACGGCTTTGCAGCCGGAGCTCGTGTCAGATATCAGGTCTGTAAGCTGTTTCGACGACAAGTGTACCAGAAAATATTTGGTTATATGATCGAGCATCATTGTCTTTTGAGAGGAAACATTGGTTTCGAGGACTATTTCGCAATAGTTGTTATTGATTTCGGCGTCTTCGAGGTAATGTGGTGCAAATCTTTCTACTTCACTGGTTTTAATGTCGAGTATCTGAAAAAGAAGAATGTCTTGAGCAACTGCCAGGCCGAGTGGCGAACAGTCAACTTCGATGCAGCCTTTTTCTATCTGGAGGGTGCTCATGGATTTTTGTATTATTTTTGAGGTTCTGACATTTTTGATTTGCAGCACGCAATCTTCTACTTTGCATTCTTTGCCGGCCGGTTTGGTAAACGAAATTTTTGCCTTGAGGCACCGTGTTGATGCCTGGCCTGGTATTTCTTCTTCGAGGTGAGTTTTGGCAAGTCGCCAGATGATGTCTTTTTGCACAGCTTCGAGCTTAGTCTGGGCGAGCTGGTAGCCTGGGTTTATTTCGAGAGCTTTTTTTAGTTCGATTTCAGCCAGCTCTGATTTTCCGGCGAGGTTGTAGAAAGCGGCCAGTTTTACGTGTAGATCAGGAAAGTTCGGGTTTGTGTTAACAAAACGCTCGTGAAGATCTATTACCGTGTCAAGCTTTCGCAGGTAGCTTGACAGCTCAAACATTTTTGGTTGCAGACCCGGGTAGGCCGGATAAAGTGCAGAGGCCTTAGAAAAGGCTTTGTGGGCAAGGTAGAGTCTACCACTGTGGTAAAAGATTTCGCCGAGAGTAAAGAAAAGTCTCGGGTTTTTATTTTCAACGCCAAGAAGCATCTCGATTGCTCTGTCTGCTGAGCCTGTTCTAGAAAGGCAGCTAGCGAGATTAATTTTTGCTTCGAGATATCTTGGGTTTTCTTTCAGGGCCTTTTCGAATTGAACGATGGCTTCTGTGTACATCTCGTTGCAGACGAGAATTTTACCGTAATCATTAAAGAGATCAAGATAATTCGGGTTTGCAACTATTTTTTCTTCTACTGCGGCAACAGCTTGGTCAAATTTTTCTTTGGTGCCAGAGAGGTGGGCGAGGTAACCGAGAGCTACATGCTGTTTCGGGTCTATTGAGACTGCTTTTTGGAAGGCCTCAAGAGCTTCTGATTTTTTTTCTTCGAACAGCAGAATTTCGCCGAGCAGTTCACATAACGGGGCTGAGATCTGAGAATATTCCATGAATGAGAGAAGATTGCTCTTAGCTTCTTCAAGGTAGCCGAACAGTAGATTATAGCGAACGTATTTAACCTGTGAACGCACGTCATGCGCGTTTATGATTGGTGAGAAAGAACTTCCTGCGGCTGGCCTGAGATGCAACAGCTGCATGTTTATCATCTGGTCGGGGTCTGCAGTGCCGAATAGCATCGAAAAGATGTTAGTCTTGCCCTGCGGTTTTTTCAGATTAGCTTCTTTAAGAATATTGCGAACCAGGAGCCGCATTACTTCACAATATGGACTTGAGGGATTCTGGTCGTAGGCAGGTTTGCCGAACTGCGGCTCAAAATCAGGTATTTTGGGCAGTCCGCCGATTACAGGGTAAGGGAAAACCCGGCTGGTTTTGGCTGTCGAAAAATCGGGCCCGATGTTATTGCCGAGCAATATCAGACGTTCTTTGGGGTAACTTAGCTTTGATATTCCATGGAAAAACCTGACATTGTCAGTGATTGTAGCCAGGCCGGCAAAATTGATCATGAAGAATATTACGTCTGATGTATCAAGTACCGTGTAAAGGTTTTCGTCAAAAATCGAGCCCGTATCGACTACTACGTAGTCGAAGTGTTTCTGCGATTCTTTTAGAATTTTTATCAGATCGGTCGCATGTATCTGCTCGGCTTCGAGAAAACTGCGCGGTGCCGGTACTGTATAAAGGGTGTCGCCAAGCCTTATGCTTTCGGTGAGCAGATTGAATTTTGATTCGTCAGAGCGGTATTTGTTGACAATGTCAATTATCGAACGGGGTGAATGTACACCAAGCAGGTGTGTGCCGCCGCCAAAATACAGATCGAGGTCAAGAAAAAGAACCTTTTTGCCAAGTTCTATCGCGAGCATGCGAGCCAGCGAAGTCGCAAAGGTAGTTTTACCGTAGCCGTCTTTGGCCGAAGCCACAGTGATAATCTGGCATTCTTTCTTTTGTACCGGAGATGCCGCTGCACCCGCACCAGATGAAACAATCATTCGATTGGTTGCGCGGAGCCTCTGTGACAGTGTCGAGAGCAGCTTAAGGCTTATTGATGGATAAGTGTGAATCAGGCGCTCGAAGTCATGCCCTTCTATTACTATCAGGGATGTCGTTTGCAGGGTTCTCGCCGATGCTGATCGGGCCGCTGCTCTCTCGAAAAAGGCCATTTCACCGAAGTAGTCTCCGTTTTTCATTATGGCCAGCGACTGCTCGCCATTGAGGGGGGTTCGCTTGAAAATCTCTACCTGACCTGT